>JBHIUL010000009.1:0-17405 GCA_042138315.1 Nitrosarchaeum sp. | reverse complement strand
AGTTAATTACTGAATGATTTCTGGAATATTTAAAATTGATACAAGGATTACAGTGTAATAAGGTAGAATCATTTATTGACGATAGAGGATTTTTATCGCAAATTTTGCCTGAGGGAGACAAATCATTTAGCATTAAGAGAATTTATTCAACAGGAAATTTCTCTAGAGGAACAATTAGAGGATTTCATAAACATTCAAAAGAAAAAAAGGCTTTTTTTGTACTCTCTGGTGCAGCAAAATTTGTTGCAGTAGATGATCGGAATGATAGCTCAACATACAAACAAATCAATACTTTCATTTTATCACAACTCAATCCATCAGTGTTGATTGTTCCTACTGGGATTTACACTGGATGGATGTCATTAGATGATAAAACAATAGTCATAGGAATATCAAGTGAAGTATTTGATAAAAATAATCCAGATGATCAAAGATTAGATCCATATACATATGGAGATGTGTGGAAGGTTGAGAATAGATGAGAATTTTACTTACAGGAGGTTCAGGATATCTAGGATCTATACTTTCAAGGAAGTTAATTGCAAAAGGACATAATGTCAGAATATTAGACAACTTTCTTTTTGGCAAGAATTCCATCAAAGACATAGAAAATAATAAGAAACTAGAGATCATAGAAGGAGACATACGAGATTTATCAATTGTTGGAAAATCATTAAAAAATATTGATTCTGTAATTCATTTAGCATCGATTGTAGGAACTCAATCAGCTGAATTAGATCCAAAAACATCCATAGAAATTAACTTTATGGCAACAAGAAACATTGCGGAATTGTGCAAAATATACAAAATCAAACAGTTCATTTTCGCAAGTACTTGCTCAGTTTATGGCGCTCAACCTGATCAATTAATTGCAGAAAATTCTGAGGTCAATCCTTTAGATTCGTATGGACAATCTAAATTTCAATCTGAACGTGCAATTCTTCAAGCATACGACTATCCTACAATACTTAGACTAGGCACATTATTTGGGGCATCATATAGAATGCGATTTGATCTTGCAATCAATTTGTTTATCGCACAAGCAATGAACAAAGAAAAAATCACTGTTTTTGGTGGTGATCAATGGAGACCATTTTTACATGTAGATGATGCAGCAGAAGCATTTAGTTTTGCACTTGAAAACAAAATGGAGGGAATCTATAACGTGATTTGGAAAAATATCACAATCAATCAAATGGCAAAAGATGTCAAAAAATTAGTTCCGACCCAAATTGATGTATCAAAAGATATTGTAGATAAAAGAGATTACAGAGTTACAGGTGCAAAATTAGAGAAGTTTGGTTTCAAGGCAAAGAAAGATATTTCATATGCAGTAAAAGAGTTTAAAGAAAAAATTCAAGACGATGTTAAAAAATATACTGAAGAAAAATATAGTAATTACAAATCATTTTTCAATTCAAAATCACTTCAACGTAAAGTTTACACACAAGGGCCAATTTTTAAGAAATAGATATGTCAGTGTTCATTACAGGCGGTGCAGGGGCATTAGGTACAGAACTAAAAAAGAAATACCCAAATGCATTAGCACCTACACACCAAGAATTAGATTTAGGAAACAGGGAAGAAGTATTAAGATTTTTTAAAAATCATCCAGATATTGATGTGATTATTCATGCTGCGGCACTAACAGGAATTAGACCTTGTGAGGAAAATCAGCCTCTTGCATGGAAGACAAATGTAGAAGGTACCAGAAATCTTGTTGATGCTGTACTTGAATCAAAACAGAAAATTCAATTTATCTATGTAAGTACTGCATGTGTTTTTGATGGACATCATGAAATGTATAAAGAAAGTTCCATTCCATATCCAGAGAATTTTTATGCTTTAACAAAATTAGTTGGAGAAAGTGAAGTACGAAAACTACCAGAGTTTCTTATTGTACGAACTAATTTCGTAGCCAAAGTAAAATTCCCATATCCCAAAGCATTTACAGACAGATATGGAACATATCTATTTGCAGATGGAGTAGCACAGGGAATACAAGATGTACAAAAAGAAAAATTAACAGGAATTGTACACATAGTTGGAGATAAAAAAATGTCAATTTATGAATTGGCAAAAATTACTACACCAGAGGTTCAACCAATGACAATAAAGGAGTATTCAGGCCCAAAACTTACAATGGATATGAGTTTAGATACAGAAAGATGGAAAAAATATAAAATAACAGAAAACTAAACCTTGACCACATTATCAAGTATGTCTAAAAAAGATTGTTGAAATTGTTTTTTAGAAAATTTATCAATTGAATCACGTAATGGTTTCATCATAGAATCAAATTCACCACCTATTGCTCTTTTTATCTTATTTTTAGCATCAGTTAAATCATTTTCATTATATCGTAGTTCCTCAAATGGTACAGTTTCCTTATGAGCAGAATTATCAGGCACTATAGGAATACATCCAGCTGCAATACTTTCTATGACAGAAATTCCAAAAGTTTCATTAGAACAATGAAAGAATATTTTGGAGTTATTCAAACGAGTCACTAGATCAGTTCTGTCAATATTTTTTAAAAGTTTGATTTGTGATTCAGAACCAAGTTTTTTAATTTTAGATTCTAATTTGTTGTAATAAAAAACATTAGATTTTGTTTTTGTATTACCAACAATATAATATGAAAGCTCAAGTTTTGACATCACATCAATTCCAAATTCAAGATTTTTTTCTTCTGAAAATCTCCCTATAGAAATAACTTCATTTTTTTTATTTTTTGGGTTAAATTCTTCAAGATCTACAGGTGGATAAATAATTTTAGAATTTTTACCGTGTTTTGATTTGATTGAGTTATGTATAAATTTTGAATTACTTACAAGAAATATTTGAGGATTTGATAAATTATCTACAAATTTCTTTATCATTTTATAATACGGTTTATAATATAATGACCAAATTCCCTTGTATTTTGTTGTCGGATTATCCAACTCATTTGAAAAATCACTATGACAATATACAATAATTTTTTGGGTTTTGGAAAATGGTATTCCTAATCCTCCAGATGCTTGAATTAAAATATCTTCATTTTTTGCTTTTGCAATTAATCTAGATTCCATTGCTCTTTGATACAATCCAAATGACGGAACAGAAATTGGCAGAATTGTTTTTATTTTAATTTTTTTTAATTTTATTTTTGGTTTTGAAAACGTATACAAAGTGACAGAGTGTTTGCTGTTTTCTAAAGCATCAAGAATTGCATACAATGTTTTTTCTGTTCCACCTCCACCACCTACAAATCCATGAATAACACCAATATTCAACAAAAGAGAAAATGAAAGTGACCTTTTAAGACCTTACTATAGAATATTATTTGCCACGAAAGTAGGCAATGTAACTAATAGTAGAAATTTTATTAACAAAAAATCATAGTTCGTATATGCAAAAAAGATTTCTAAAAGAGGGAATAGGCTTAATTTTTCATAATCCAAGGGTCATACCATCATTATTTACATTCGATTTTCATAGAATTTATTGTTCATATTTTAAACAAAAATTAAAGGAATCAAAAAAAAGGTATCAAAAATCTAATAATGAAAATATACTATTAGACAAAATTGGCATGATAAACAATGAAATTTTAAAAAAGCACAGTAGAAATGAAGCTTATTTTGTTTCGTTGTATTTTTTAATTAGAGAATTAGAACCAGAAACAGTAATTGAGACAGGAGTACATCGAGGGGTGTCTTCCTTATTTATTTTACAAGCATTACATGATAACAATAAAGGAAAATTACTTTCAATTGATCTGCCATTAGCGGAATACACTACAGATAGTAATGTTTCAACAAAATCAATTCTACCAACAAAAAAAGTCGGCATATGTATTCCTGAATATTTAAAGAAAAGATGGGAGCTTGTTTTAGGAGATAGTAAAAAGGAATTACCAAGAGTTTTAAAAAAAATAAATTCACTAGAAGTTTTTTTGCATGATAGCAAACACACGTATGAACACATGATGTGGGAATTCAAGACGGTTTGGCCTTATCTCAATTCAAAAGGAGTTTTAATTGCGGATGATACAAACTGGAATGAATCATTTAAAGATTTTTGTTCAGAGATGAAAGTAAATTCTTTACATCTTAGAAGAGATAAGACAAGTGCTGGAACATTTAGCATTTTAATTAAAAATTAAATAATTTCTTTTAATTCAATCAAGTTTTCAATTAATTTACAATCAAATGAAGGGATTTTTTTGATTTGATTGATTTTTAAAATTGGTGTGCATCCAGCTTTTCTTGCAGACTCTACATCATGAATTCTATCACCAACTACTAAAACTTTAGAAGGTTCAAGAGAAAGATTATTTAGTGAATTTTGAATTTGTTCGAATCTATCATGATTTTCATCTCTAGATATAACTGAATCAAATAAGTTTGAAATATCCATTTTTTGAAGAATTTGCTCTAGTACAGTTCTACATTGCATTGTTACTAGGCATAAAATCAAGTTTTTTGATTTTAAAAATTTTAAAACTTCTACAGCATCATTCATAATTTTAAAATTTTTTATTGCTGAAATTTCTTCTTGACAAATTAGTTCAAAAGCAGTATTAATTTTATTTTGATCATTTTTTGATAGTTGAATTATTGTTGGAATTAAGGGTTTCAGATTTTCTTCAACATTAAAAAATTTTTTAAGGTTATTTTGAACAACGTCATAATTAACGGGTAATTGTATCAAAGTTCCGTCTAAATCAAAAATTATTCCTTTTATCATAGAATTCTTTCCTTATACCCATCTTCTTTATACAACCAAGTTCCACAATCAATATGTCGAATTATGTGCAAATCTTTTGGATAAATATCGTGACCTAATGTTTTCGGTTTTTCAATTTCACCTAGTCCAATCATAGTATATAGATAAGGTAAATTTTTCAAAGGATCCTGTTTTAAAATTTTGGTAGAGATATAACCCCATAATGGTGTAGTTGTGTGAAACTTTCCGGAATCAATTTCAGTCACATACCAATTACCATCAACATCTTCTTTTAGATCAACTGCATAATTTCCATGAGGTTTTTTATCAACTGCTTTAACAGAAGCAATTCCAATTTTGTTTACTTTTTCATCAGAAATGATTCTTGATACACTTGGAGTTCCTGTGATTCCAGACGGTGAAATATGTTTCAAAGGATATTCTAATCGTTCCCTAGTAAATGATGCAATGAATTGACCTTCATACCAAAAACTATCCCACGCAATATTTCTGCCTGGCAAAAATTGTTGTAACATAAAATCATCTACATTTACTTTTCCTCGTAAGATCCATAATTTCATCCAATATTCAACTTCTTTAGGTGTACTACACAGCAAACTGAGATTTCCGCCTGCACCACTCTTAGCACGTATCCAAAGTGGTCCGTCACCTAATTCTTCAAAAGTACTTTTAATTGAATTTAGATTTTCAAATATTCTTGTTTGTGCAACGTTTATTCCCAACTGTGAAAGAATTTTTTGGGTTTTCAGTTTATCTGTTGATATTACATGAGGTTTTGGAAGTAATGTTTTCGTTTTAATTGAATCTAGATGTTGTGAAACAACCAGTGCCTCAGAAGATGGTTGTGGATGTAAAAAATCAATGGCATGTTTCTCAATTAATTTATCAAGTAATTTAATAAAATCAGGATCGGAATGCCTAGGTGAATTAACTCTGATATCTACGTCAGGGAATTCAAGATAGTACTTATTGAAATCAGTTCCTACAATGAAAAATTTATCATTAAAAACTTTGAGTGCTCTAACAAAATTAACACCGCCAATACCGCCTGCACCAGTAATCAAAATTTTTCTCATTTTCACCTATTCCAGTTATGATCTTATATTATATGATATTAAATTAAGTGTCATTAATGAAAAAACAATATGTGTTTTTAAGCCATGATGTAGATTGGAGTTTTGAGGGTCCATCAAAAGAACATGTATTTAAGCGGAAAGATAGGTTCGATCAAAAATTATTTTCTAGCACACCATTTAACAAACTATATCACAATTTTCCAGAATATATGGAAATTGAAGATAAGTTCGATGTAAAATCAACATTCTTTTTTCGAACACAATATGAAAGTGGAGATTATAGAGATTACCAAAAAGACATCAAGGATCTAATAAACGGAGGATGGGAAATAGGACTTCATAGTGATCCTTCATCAATTGACAGTATTGAAAAAATAAAAAAAGAAAAAGACAATCTTGAAAAGTTGACTAATTCAAAGATTAGTGGAAATAGAGTACATTATTTATCAAATGACAAACAGTTACCAAAAAAATTATCTGAGTTGGGATTTGTTTATGATTCATCAAATCGAAAAACAAAAGACAGTATAACATCTCAAGATATGGGATATCAAAAAATAGACAATATTATTGAATTTCCAGTTACTGTAATGGATGCATATCTATTTACTTACATGGGTATTTCTGAAGAAAAAATAGTTCCAACAATAGAAAAAACTTTGAATTCCTGTCGTAAATTAGATTCAGATTTTAACATAATTACCATCTTATGGCATGATAATGTATTAAAAATGAAGGGTGGTAGAGTTTATCCTAAAATTTTAGAATTTCTTTCATCTCAAAAAGATGTGGAGATGTGTAGTGGCATAGATTTA
Source organism: Nitrosarchaeum sp. (assembly GCA_042138315.1). Classification (GTDB taxonomy): domain Archaea; phylum Thermoproteota; class Nitrososphaeria; order Nitrososphaerales; family Nitrosopumilaceae; genus Nitrosarchaeum. The sequence goes on along the minus strand of JBHIUL010000009.1, from coordinate 10,780 downwards.
GCAAAAAAAATTTCTAAGAGTAAATTTTTATAAATTTTAAAACTACATTGTTGCCTGAGCAGCATCATGGAACATTTGGCTTTTTGCACAACCAGCAGCAAGTTCATCTCCGGCTCCACGTCTCATTAAACCACGATAAAGTCCATCTTCTAGTTTGACTCCTTCTCTTTGTTCCCATTCCTCTACAGTTATAGAGTATTTCTTTTGGATTCTATCTCTATACCATTCTGGAATTACGTTAAATGCACAGAATGGAACAATTCTAAGATCTGGGGTTAAATAGTGAATATCACATCTTTGTAATCTTTCCAAGTCTTCGTTGTATTTGTCTTGGAAGTGCATCATACCAAGGAATAATCCTTTGACATGCCATGAGCCAATTGACTCAAATGATCTCTTCATGAGTATGTTGCCAAACATCTTTGCTAAATCTAATCCAGCTGGTTGTTTCTTTGTGTCAACAAAGCCTTTTAGTTTTCTTACAACCTCTAGCATTGTAAAGTATTTGTTTTTACCAGAACGAATTTCTTCTGCTTTGTCTTCAAATAGTTCCAACATTCCTTGAATATCACAGAATTTAGTTAATGGAACAAACTTCTTTGTTTCTGCGTCTTCAAAGATGTATGTACCTGCACCACAAGCAAAGTGAATAGATAATTCATATTTTGGTTTGCTTGAGAATGCTTCAATTACATTAGTTAGTGGCATACAACTTGGTACTGGGAACCAATCATCAACGGTTACTTCACCATTTGTTTGCTCTTCAATTCTTTGAATACAATCTGGAACTGTAATTCTATATTTTTCACGTTCTCCTTTACCCATTCTTCCAGTTAGAGATACTGGTTGAAAGTTAACAGCGTGAACTACATCCATGTTCTTTTGTGCATATCTAATAATTCCGCCTAATTCATGGTCATTAATTGATTTGATTACAGTTGGAACAAATACTACAGTGGTGCCGGTTTTTCTACAGCTGTCAAGAGCATATGGGATTTCCCAGTGATTCTTTGGGTTTGTTCTTGCAGTTACACCGTCAAATGAGAGATACAAGTTGTTACATCCAGCTAGTCTTACTTCTCTTGCTGCTTCTGGATCCATAGCATGTCTAATGCCATTTGTATTCATTTGAACATGGTCTACACCTTCTTCTTTCATTATTTTAATAACATCAGCAATATCTTCTCTAAGCATTGGTTCACCACCAGTAATCTGAATAGAATTACCTGGAATTGGTCTTTCAGCCTTTAGAGTTTTCATCATTCCTCTAACTTGTGTATGATCAGGTTCATACATGTAAGCACCTTCAAGACCTTTCTTTACATAAAAGAAACAATACCAACATGTCAAATCACATCTGTTAGTTACAATCATGTTTGCTAGTCCACTATGAGACAAGTGGTTTGAGCATAATCCACAGTTGTTTGGACATGAACATTTGTCAATCATCACGTTTGGAGCATGAGCGCCTTTGCCATCCATCCAATATGTACTGAATTTTTTGTACATTTGATAAGAACCAAAGTATAATTCCTCACATTCACCGTGAGTTGGGCATATTTTTGACATGTAGACTTTGTCGTCTCTCTCAAATACCTCTGCATCCAAAATCATGTTACAGTCAGGACAGATACTTTGAGTGAATCTAATAGTAGATTTCTTACCTAAACTTTTAGTTGATTGATTGGAAATCTGAATTAATGCCATGACTGTATTAGAAACTCTTCGAATACGGTATATAATGCATTTCACACTTGCCCCCGTGTGGAATTTAGTAATTAGGCGTGTCGAATTTATATATCAAAACTGATCGATTAGATCGCATGAACATTTCTGATAAGACGAAAAAAGCTCTAGAAAAAATTGGTCTTACCAGCTATGAAACTAGAACATTTTCTTCATTACTTGAAGCAGGAGAGCTAACAGCCTCAGATCTTAGCCAGAAATCAGGTGTGCCTTATTCAAAAATTTATGAGGTATTGGGAACATTAGAAGAAAAAGGATGGATTGGCTCAGATGATTCCAGACCTACAAAATATTTTGCAAAATCCCCATCTACAGGATTAGAGACTACAAAACAGAAAATGCAGAGTGATTTTTTACAAAACCAAAACATCATCCTAAAGGAGCTAGTACCATTATATGAAAAAAGTGGGACCAGTGAAAAACCAGACATATGGGTGTTATCAGGTGCAGTAAATATCGCATCAAAAATTTTAGAAATGGTTGAATCGTGCAGAAATGAAGTAATGATTGCATTACCTGAAGCAGGACAAGAATTAGTCAGACAAGCATTACCAAAACTAAGATTATTACATGATAAAGGAGTAAACATTACAATACTAACTTCAGATAAAATGGATAAAGAGTCACTTAAGGCAATAAGCAGAGTTGCAACTGTAAAAATTAAAAAAGGACTCTTTGGTGGAGGAATAATTTCAGATAATCGATATGTTGTAATTTTACTAGGACCTGGAATGGGGGAGAAAAATACCTCTGATCTAGTTGCAATTTGGGCAGATCATACAGGATTAGCAGGATTTGCAAGATCATATTTTGAATATTTATTAAAAGATTCAAAGATGGTATAGCATGGACACAATAGACGAAGAAAATGATGAGACATTTTTTGTAGGAACTGCAGAAGCAGAGCATGTTGAGATGTATCTAAAAGCAATATGGCACATTAAAGAAAGGGGGGAAGATGTCAAAATTAGTACAATTGCGAAAATGCTTAACGTTAGACAACCAAGTGTTGTACAAATGCTTAAAAAATTAAATGTGAAAAACCTTGTGAACTATAACAAAGCAGGTGTAACGCTCACTCAAGATGGAGAAAGAATTGGTTCCAGTATGATGAGAAATAGTAGGTTATTAGAAGTTTTGATGGATAGTGCATTAAAAGTTGCAATTGATGAAGAAATGGTGTGTGGTATTGAGCATCATATGAATAAACAATTTACAGATGCACTTTGTACCATGTTAAAGCATCCCAGAAAATGTCCTCATGATCATGAAATTCCAATGGGCGAATGCTGTAAATCAACATAAGATAAAATTTCATAATTAAATTAACGATCCCAAAAGATATATCATAATGAAAACAACACTAATCATGGCATGTTTTTGTGGTTGTGAAAGTTGGCAAAAAAATGACGATGGATTCAGAGTAGCATGTGTAAAATGTGGTCATGGACCTCAAAACCATGACGAAGAATTCAGAGCTTCTGCAAGAAAGAACGAATCACAAAGTCAGAAACGCGATGTAGATTTTGGATAAATTATTCGCCAATGATTTTAACTAAAACTCTTTTTGGTCTTTGCCCATCAAATTCACCATAGAAAATTTGTTCCCATGGACCAAAATCTAATTTGCCATTAGTAATAGCAACAACAACTTCTCTTCCCATAATTTGGCGTTTTAGATGAGCATCAGCATTATCTTCACCGGTTTTGTTGTGATCATATTGTTCAATCGGTTCATGAGGTGCAAGTGCTTCTAGCCATTTTTCATAATCTCGATGTAATCCATTTTCATTATCATTAATGAAAACACTTGCTGTGATATGCATTGCATTAACTAAACATAATCCATCTTGGATTTTGCTTTTTAGAATTAATTTTTGTACATCGGGAGTAATATTAACAAAAGCTCTACGAGTTTTGACATTATAAACAAGATATTCAGTTAATGATTTCATAATATGAAATACCATCTCTATCATAAAAATTCTAAGAGCAGGCTCAGAACTCAAGATCCTCATCATCAATCAAAGGGATAGGGTCATCACTGCCTGTAAGGCATAATTCAGGCAGTTGTCTATTGAGTCTTTCAAGAAGCTTGATAAATGGCGAGTTGTTGATTTATTCAAAATGGTTACAATTGACACTCCAGCATCATTAGAAAGTTTTAGAAGATTCATTATTGGTAGTACGTGTCGCTCTTATGCCCCAAGAAGTTATTTGGAAGATTCTGAGGTATTTGCAGAAAGAGAAGATAGTCTAGGTTCAATTTATGTAGAAGCGGCTGACAAAGTTACTTTGAAAAAAGTAAGAGACATTACATTTGTAAATGCAAGAGATATTCTTGGAATAATTTATAATTCAAAAAGTGGAAATACAGCACTAAAGTGGCGTCAAATAAGAAAGAACAATGGAAAAGTTGTGGGGGAAGCATCTGCAAATTCTTTAACAAATTTAGCTGAATCAGGCGTTCTTACTTTAGATTGGGTTGAAAGTTATCTCAGGAAAAAAACAGAAGAAACAAAAAAAGTCACAAGCTAAACTCTTTTGTTTCTGTGATATAGAATAAGATTATGATTACAAAAGTAATTGATGATAATTCAATTTCTGTAATGCCAGAAGATTCTGACGATCTGTTAAATTTACGACGTATAATTAAAGAAGGAGATAGGATAGTTGGAGATACTACCAGAGTAATCAAACTAGAAAAAGACTATGCAAGACCAGATAAAGGTGAAAGAATCAGAGTAAGAATCGCACTCAATGTAGAAAAAATATCACTCGATGAAGTTTTAGACAGATTAAGAATTGGTGGCACCATATTAGAATCAAGTAATGAATCTGTACCTCATGGTTCACATCATTCATTTATTCTGAAAGTAAATGATGGTATTACAATTACAAAGAAAAAATGGTTACCGATTGAAAAAAATCTAATTGAATCAAACAATAAACAGATAGGTTTTCTGCTAGTTGCAATCGATACAGGAGATTGTGGTATTGCAAGACTGAAAGGAACACATTTGGAATTTATTCCAAATATTTATTCAGGTTCTGGAGGAAAAAGATACAAAACAAATTTTAATATTGAAAAATTCTTTGAGCAAATTCAGCAAGCTGTATTTTCAATAGTTAAAGAAACAGATTCAATTATTATTTTTGGTCCAGGAGAAACAAAAAAGAGATTTTCTAATTTTCTTCAAAAATCGCAAATTGCTCAAAAATATAAAATTCAGATTGCAGATGGAATTGATTCGGGTGGTGAAGACGGAATCTATACCTTTACAAAATCTCAAACTATGAAAGAGATAATGTCAGAGAGCAAACTGGCTAAAGTATCTTCAATTATTGATGAAATTATGTTAAGAGCAAACAAAAAAAGTAGAAAATTTACTATGGGATTTGAGGAAACTATCAAAGCAAACCAATTTGGTGCAGTCGAATTACTTGTTTTTTCTGATAAAGCAATTCAAACAAACGATGAAAATAAAGTAATAGAACTTCTCAATGATGCAGAAAGTAAGGGTGTGAAAACTTACAGTGTAGATTCATCCACAGATATTGGTCTCAGAGTAACTGGATTAGGAGGAATAGTTTCTTTGTTACGTTATGCTATAGAATCCTAATTTGTTGATTCCACGATCCATTTAAGATAAGATTTGTCTATAGACATGATGTCAATTTCAGCAATTTCAGGAACATCATAAGGATGAGTTGATTTGATTTTTTCTTTGAGTATTTTTTTATTTTTTTGTGTTGTTTTAAACAACGCTAGATATTCTGACGTGTTTTCAATTTTTCCTTGCCAAGAATAAATTGACGATATTTTGCTAATGTTAACACATGCAACAATCTTATTTTGGACTAAATCATTTGCAATTTTTGTAATTGATTTTTTGTTAGGATAAGTCGAGATAATCATGATTGATTTCATAATACCTATAAATGACCGTAGTTTAAAAAATTAACAATTAATTTGGAACTTGATTTTATTACTCAAAATTCGATCATCTACGTGCTAATAGCATGGGTAGTAATTTTGGGTGTTGCTAAGGGGTTGAAGCTAGAAAAACATGGTTTTGAATTAAAAATATACAGTCTAGTATACAAAAACCAACAAATCCAATCAGTACTAACAAAGATGTTAGGACGAACAAGACGTGGAATCAAAGTTTTTGCAAATGTTAGTGTGGTTGCAGGTTTTCTTATGATGGGATTTGCATTTTGGTTTTTACTATCAAATATTTTTAATTACTTTGTAGTACCAACAGAATTCTCACAATTAACAGTATTAATTCCTGGTGTGACTTTGACATCAGGTCCGGCGATACTATACTTTTTACTATCAATACCAATTGTTTTGATTATTCATGAAGGTGCTCATGGAATTGTTGCAACATTAGAAAAAATTAAGATCAAAACAGGTGGATTTGCAATATTTATTGCAATGTTTGCAGGATTTGTAGAACCAGATGAAGAAGAATTTAACAAAGCAAAAAAGATTTCAAAACTAAGAGTTATCGGTGCAGGGGCTACATCAAATGTAATTTTCGCATTAGTATTAGGACTAATACTATTAACAAATCCTTTCTTTGCAATGGTAGTACCTGAACCATTACTAAGTGTATTTTATGATTTGCCAGATGGTGTGTTAGTGCTTTCAATAATTGAAAATTCAGGAGCAGAAAAAGCGGGATTGTTAGCAAACGATATCATTACTTCAATTAATGGAATTCAAATACTAAGTCCGCTAGATTTTCAAAAGGCAGAATTGATTCCAGGGGATATTGCTAAAGTTTCAATACTTAGAGACGGACAAACATTACAATTCCCTGTAGAAATAACGCCATCACCAGAAGATCCTCAAAGAGGATTAATTGGAATAATAAGAGATAATTCTTTTGCATACAAACCAGTTTTGAATTTTATTGAATGGAATGATCCAGGAGTTTCAATGTTCTTGTTATGGTTATGGATGATTTCATTTTTTATTGGAATAATTAACATGTTACCACTACCAATTTTAGATGGAGGAAAATTCATTCATACAATTATAGATAAAAAAATCTCAGATAGTGCAGTAAACATAACAATGTGGGGAATTTACGCATTCACGTTTGCGTTATTTGGTTTGAATATTGCACTATCATATATGAAATCAGGTTGGTTTACCATCTAAATAATACCTAAAGAATCATTAATGAAAAAAAATCACATAATTTAATGAAATGTGATAGATGTGAAAATCAGGCAGTATATACTCGCAAATATTCTGGAGAAAAATTATGTTCAAATTGTTTTTCAAATTCTATTCTGAGAAAAACAGCAAAAACTATTTCAAAGTACAATATGATTAAAAATGATGAGCTTGTAGCTGTTGCAGTATCTGGTGGTAAAGATTCACTTGCTTTACTCAATATCATTAATCAAATGTCTGCAACACATAATTTTAGAATCAAGGCAATAACAATTGATGAAGGAATTCCAGGATATAGAAATGAAGCACTGGAAATTGTTCAAACATTTTGTGCTAAATTGAATGTAGAACACAAAGTTTTTTCTTATAAAGAATTGTTTGATTTAACATTAGATGAGGCATTAGATTTGAGAGGAAGTGAAAAAACATCCTCATGTTCTATATGTGGAACTTTAAGAAGACGTGCAATTGATCATGCAGCAAAAGATATTGGTGCAAATGTAATTGCTACAGGGCACAATCTAGATGATACATTACAGACATTTGTAATCAATATGTTATCTGGTGATACTAACAAAATAGGTTGGATGGATCCAGATACTTCTGATAATGTTGTGAGAAAAATAAAACCATTTTGTGAGATTTATGAATCTGAGATCGTGTTTTATGCATTCACAAATAATATTCCATTTCAAACAGAACCATGTCCACATATGAATGAGGGAATAAGAACAGAGATTCGTGAATTTCTAAATTCATTAGAAGGTAAACATAGTGGAATTAAAAATAATCTATATCAATCAATAATCAAAGTATCTCAAATTGTAAAGGATACTAACTACAAACAAAAGATGATTTGTATAAAATGTGGAAATGAATGTACTGGAAAAATCTGTTCTGTATGTAATATGGTTTTAAAACTAAAAGAAAATCAAACCTAATGCAAATATAACATACCATCTTAGAAAAAGCCGGTAGTAGGTAGGATTGGGGTGCCAGCCGTGCCCTGTTCTGAAACCGGCTATACGCAGAGATCAGTAACTGTTGGGTAAATCTCTAGATAGGTAATTCCCGCTTGGTGTGCGGAAATGAAATCACGCCGAGGCGGGTGGTTGCAGGACTAGAATTATCCGAAGGGATAACGTTTAGGTTCGAACTATCGAAAGGGATGAGGTCCGGGAGGGAGCAATCCTAAGGTAGGACATCCACGCTTCCTCGTCTACGTGGCGGATCTTGTATGCCTTGAAATGGGGCTATCCGTCTAGACTGGAACCAACAGATCTACTACCTTTATAATTAAAACTAGATGTTCATGAATATGGAAGGATTGATTTCTTTTGGAAATAAGAGAAATTATAATGATTTTAAAAAACAGATTCCAAATACAGTTCAACCTCTTTTTGATTCTGTAAGAGACTATTGTCTTTCATTAGGAGAAAACGTGGTTGAAGATATTAGAATGCATAGAGTTGTTTTTGGAAAATCTATGACATTTAGATGGTTTGCAGATGTTGAACCAGAACGAGAAGGAATTATAATTAAAATTCAAAAAAGTAGAAAAGAAAATCCTCAAATTTTACAAATCAAAATAGGACAAGAAATCACAGATCTCAAAGAAAGAATAAAAAACGCTTTTGAAACAATCAATTAATACAATACATCAAATTTAGAAAATTCTCCAGTAAATTGCTCATTTCGAATTTCTACATCTGTAACTCGTGCATTAGCAGGTCCACCATGAGCCCATTCAATTAATCTACTAATTTTTTCCTCATCACCTTCAAGAATAGCTTCAACTCTACCATCTTTGAGGTTTTTTACCCAACCAAAAACATCATTTTTTTTTGCCATCACTTTTAGAGCTTGACGAAAAAATACTCCCTGTACCTTTCCTGTTACAAAAAGTCTAATTCTTTGCTTTGACATGCAAAAATTATTTCAATAAGCTATTAATCAATTTTAGGTAAGAAAAACTAGATTATTACTTTCTTTCTTTAATTCTGGCTCTACCAGTTTTTCTGGCAGCAATGCTACCTACTTTAGCTCCTGGTGGTGCATTTCTAGAAACTGTTGAGCTTTGTCCAACGTGCTGATGTCTTCCACCACCATGTGGGTGAACATATGCTGCTTGTGCAACACCTCTAACAATAGGGAATTTCTTTCCTTTAGCTCTAAAACTACGCCATTTGTTACCGGCACTCATAAAGAATCGTTCACTAGCTCCACCGCCAGCAAGAGTTCCGATCATTGCCCTGTTTTTTGGATTAAGTGTAGTAAATTTACCAGACGGTAGTTTCAATGTAACACCTTCCTCACCATGAGAGAAAACAGTTGCATTTGTTCCTGCAGATTTTACTATAGCACCGCCATCACCAAAGTGTTTTTCAACATTACATACTATGGTGCCATCAGGGATATTTTGAACGCTAATTACATTACCTTTTTCAATTTTTGATTTTAATCCAAATTGTAAAGTTTCACCTACTTTAGTACCAAGTACTGCAGGCATAAAAGAGACAGAACCATCTTCAAATCGTACTTTAGCAAGAGGGGCTTCTCTACCACGTTCATGAACTAAATCAATAATCAAACCTTCATGTTGCTCAGATAATGAAAAGCGCGGATATTTTGCTTTGCTGCCTACTTTACCAGTAGAAGTAGATCTAAATTGAAATCCTCCACGGCCACGTCTTCTTACTAATGGTCTTTTACCCAAGTAGATCGTGTCGTATTCATTAAGGATTTTAAGCTTGTGATTTTACCTGCGTAATTTGATAAAATTACTACAAAGATATAAAAATTAGACAGAAGAGTTTGTAATATGAGTCAGAATGCACTTTCTCTAAAAGTTCTTGAAGCATATACACGAGATGTGGGACGTGGGGTTGCAAGAATCGATTATGATTCTATGGATACACTAAATGCTTCTACTGGTGATGTAATTGAGATTAAGGGTAAAAGAAGAACTGTTGCAAAGTGTCTTCCACTTTATCCATCAGATGAAGGAAAGGGAATTATCAGAATTGATGGGTTAGGTCGAAATAATTCAGGTATTGCAATAGGCGATACAATCACTGTCAGAAAAATCAAAGCAGTAGCAGCTGAAAAAGTTGTAGTAGCTCCACTCGAAGCAATTCCACCAATTGATGAACGTTATCTTGCAGATGCATTAGAAAGTGTTCCACTAATAAAAGGAGATAATGTAATGGTTCCTTATTTTGGTGGTCGTTTAACATTTCAAGTAATTGGAGTAACGCCAGCTGCAGATGCAGTACTAGTTACTCAAAAAACTGTTTTCCATATTGCAGAAAAAGGTGAAACATTACGAGGGGTGCCTCAAGTAACTTATGAAGACATTGGAGGTTTAACTGACGAAATTAAAAAAGTAAGAGAAATGATAGAATTACCACTAAGACATCCAGAAATTTTTGAAAAGTTAGGGATTGAAGCACCAAAAGGTGTATTGTTATATGGTCCACCTGGAACAGGAAAAACATTACTTGCAAAAGCAGTTGCAAATGAAAGTCAAGCTCATTTCATCAGTATTTCCGGTCCAGAAATTATGAGTAAGTTTTATGGTGAAAGCGAAGCTAGGTTAAGAGAAATTTTCAAAGAAGCTAGAGAAAAAGCACCGTCAATTATTTTTGTAGATGAAATTGATTCTATTGCGCCAAAGAGAGAAGAAGTAACTGGAGAAGTAGAAAGAAGAGTAGTATCACAAATGTTATCATTAATGGATGGATTGGAAGCCAGAGGAAAGGTTATTGTAATTGCAGCTACAAATAGACCAAACGCAATAGATCCTGCTCTTAGAAGACCAGGTAGATTTGATAGAGAAAT
>JBHIUL010000008.1:4311-19714 GCA_042138315.1 Nitrosarchaeum sp. | reverse complement strand
ACTTCAATCTCCCATGGTGATATTCCATAGTATTGCAGAGATATTTTCAAATTATTTTCAATCAATGTTTAGAAATCGTGAAAATTGTAATTAAAGCTTCAAATCTAGTCCAGATTTGCTTGAATTCTCCTTAAAATTAAAATTATAGCGTAAGAACCACTAGATATGAAAAAAGAATTTGTAGTAAGAAGTATTGATGCTGCGCCTGACGGAGCACCCTATGTTGTTGTATCTTTATCTTCTGTTAAAGATCTCAAAGAAGGAACATCTACCACACCTTCCCCTTTTGGTAGTCCAAAAGTGATGGGATTCACTAACATGAATGACATGATGAAGGATCTTAACAAAATGTTTTCAGGTATGGGCGGTATGGGCATGCAAAGTGGTGTAACACAACTAAAACTTGAGATGCATGAATACAAAGAAATGGGATTATCTGTAGGAGATAAAGTCTATCTTGAATTAACCAAAGAAGAAACTTTGGGCATTTAATCTGTCTGTCTTTTTTTATATTGTGTTGACAAATTTCCACAAATAAAACACGCTAACCGTTCCAATCACAAATAACATTGGTTTCCATGCAAATACTGGAATGCTTGGTGTTGCAAGTTTTACTTTGTAATTATCGAAAATTGTATGTACGTTCTTTTTGATTTTATCGTGCCAAATTTTATAATCCACTTGATATTTTTTCAAAATTTCTTCTACTTCATACACAACAGGTGTTCTTTGTGATACTAGGTGTTGTAGATAATCTCGTGAAACTTCAACTTCTGCATGTATTCCAATTAATCCTTTTTTAAGATCTACCATTCTAACATGCATTTCCCAAGGCTTTTTCAGTTTAAGATTCAAACCGTTTCCAATTTGGTTGGGTTGTTTATGTTCTAATTTGACTCTGGTAAATCCTTCAGCTGTAAAGATTTTCATTAATTCATCAAAGCTATTTTTTACTACAATATGGAGCTGTTCTACACCTTTATTGTCTATGTTAATACGATGTTTTAATCCGTCTAAAAATGAAATTGTTTTTGGATATCTTGTTTGGTACTCCATTAATTTTGTCCTCAAAAAACCTCTATTTAAAGCAGAACCAATTAAAATTCTAGCGATACGTCGGATTTGTTAGACCTCTTACGTATACGCATTGATCAGGTGATATGGCCATTTCAGTTGGGTTGATTTTTCTATCTGTAAGTTTTGCTCCTGAGTCTCTAACTATTGCAAATGGTTTTGATTCTGCTGCCTCACCCATTTTGTGATTTGCAATTGTTGCAAGATTGTCTACCACTGCTTGAAAAGTTACTTTTAATGGATTTCCATCAAGATCTTTCTCAGATCTCATATCTAATACTGGTTCAATACCTGCACACGCTACTGCTACACCTGAAGTTCCAATACGTGATGGCATTAATCTACTGTCAACTAAAATAATTCCAACGTGGATTAAGAATCTTAAAAAAATTTTTCTTCTAATTTGTTCAGCAATGAGATATGGGTTTTTTGGATAAAGAATTATTTTTCCTTTTTTGGCATTTGATTTATCAATTCCTGCATTGGGTGCCATTATGTTATCTGCAGATGTAATAACAAAACCTGCAATCCCTCCAAAAATTTTATCTGATTCTCTTAGGATAATCTCTGCCACCTTGTCTCTTATTTGAAATTTCTTTGAAATTTCACTTCCTTCTTTTGATGTCTTAATTTTGTCTAAATCAATTAATCTTCCTTGAGAATTAGAAATGTATTTTGTTGATATTACTATTACATCCCCCTCTAGTAGTTTTTCACCATTTTTATCTAATGTATCTAATAATGCTTCAAATACATCAAATTCGTCTTCTTTTCTTTCTGAAAATAAGGGTGAGACGGTTAGAGACATGTTATGTTGTGGGAATTCTTTTCTTTTTTATTGTTCTGAAAAGCTTTTAATCTGTAGAACTGGCTTTTTCGATTATGAATATAACTGAAAAGATACTTGCACGTGCTTCAGGCAGACAGAAAGTTGTACCTGATGATGTAATATTTGCAAAAGTGGACAAAGTAATGGTTCACGATGTATCTGGCCCTGGTGTTATCAAAGTATTTGATAAATTAAAGAAACAAGGCATTAACGTCGATAAATTATGGGATCCAACAAAAGTTTGGGTTGCCGAAGATCATTTTGTTCCATCCGCTGACAAGGTTTCTGCTGAAAATATCGTAAAACTATCAAATTTTACAAAACAATATGGAATTGAAAAACACTTCAAGTATGGAATGGGACAATACGGGATTTGTCATACATTATCACATGAAGAAGCATTGGTTTTACCAGGCGAAGTATATGTTGGAGGCGATTCCCACACTAATACAACTGGTGCATTAGGATCATTTGCTTGTGGATTGGGTCATACTGATGTCGCATATGTTTTGCTTAATGGAAAGATTTGGTTTAAAGTTCCTCAAACTATGTACTTTAAGCTAAATGGAAAATTACCTGATCATGTAATGGCCAAAGACTTTATCCTAAAAATTATTGGTGATATTTCAACTGAAGGTGGAGCATACAAGACAATGCAGTTTGGTGGAACCGGAATTAGTGAAATGTCCGTTGAAAGTAGATTGACAATGTGTAATATGACAACTGAAGCAGGAGCTAAAAACGGAATAGTTGAACCTGATCAAAAAGTTGTTGATTATCTAACTAGTAGAGGCGCTACAAATATTTCACTAATTCATGGAGACGATGATGCAGAATATGAAAAGGTCTATGAATATGAAGGATCTGAGATGGAGCCAATTATTGCTAAACCATTTTCTCCTGAAAATATCTCAATAGTGAGAGAAGCACCATCTGTAGAGTTGGATAAATCATACATTGGTTCATGTACTGGTGCAAAGTATGAAGATTTAGTAGCTGCCGCTAAAATTCTCAAAGGAAGAAAAGTAAAGATTAGAACTGAAATCTTACCTGCATCTATCTCTATTTACAAACGCGCAATGGAAAATGGATTGCTTACAATATTTTTAGATGCAGGCGTTACTGTTGGTCCACCAACATGTGGAGCATGTTGTGGTGCACATATGGGAGTTTTGGCAAAAGATGAAATCTGCATTAGTACTACAAATAGGAACTTTCCAGGAAGAATGGGTCATGTTGATTCACAAACATATCTTTCATCTCCACTTGTGGCAGCAGCTTCTGCAGTGACAGGAAAAATCACTGATCCGAGGGATTTGAAATGAAAGGAAACGTCATAAAATATGCAAGAGATAACATTGACACTGATGTAATAATACCTGGGCAATATCTCAAAGTTCATGATTATGCAGAGCTTGCAACACATGCAATGGAAGGATTAGATCCTGATTTTCATTCCAAAGTAAAGGAAGGGGATTTTATTTTGTCGGGAAGAAATTTTGGTTGTGGATCATCTCGTGAACATGCCCCAATCGCACTATCTCATTCTGGAATAAAGGCAGTCCTTGCTTTATCCTTTGCAAGAATATTTTATAGAAATGCAGTGGATGGTGCATTTTTACTTCCAATAGAGATTGATCAGGATGCATATTCTGATATTTCTGAAGGTGATCAAATTGATATTGATATCAAGGCAAATCAAATCACTAATCTCACAAAAAACAAAACATACAAAATGAAACCTTTTTCAGAAATTATTGGAAAAATTATAGAAGCTGGCGGTTTATTCAAGTACAAACCAGATTAGGATTAAAATGGGAAAAACACTTTTTGAAAAAATTTGGGATGCTCATGTTGTTGTAGAAAAAGAAAACAGTCCTTCTCTTATTTACATTGACAGACATCTTGTACATGAGGTTACATCTCCTCAGGCATTTGATGGACTTCGTATGAATAACAGAACAGTACGAAGACCTGATCTTACCATTGCAACAATGGACCATAATGTTCCTACAAATAATAGGACACTTCCTATATTGGATCAAACATCTGCAATCCAAATCCAGACACTTGAGAAAAACTGCAAAGATTTTGGAATTCAATTATTTGATATCAACAGTCCAAACCAAGGTATTGTTCATGTTATTGGACCCCAATTGGGTATAACTTTACCCGGCAGCACCATTGTTTGCGGAGATAGTCATACTTCTACACATGGGGCATTTGGAGCATTGGCATTTGGAATTGGAACAAGTGAAGTAGAACATGTATTAGCATCACAAACTCTATGGCTTGAAAAACCAAAACCATTTGAAATCCGAGTAGATGGAAAAAGAAAGAATCCACACGCAGTTACTGCAAAAGACATCATACTATCTATTATCAAAAATATTGGTACTTCTGGAGGTAATGGAACTGTCATTGAATATACTGGTGATGGAATATCTGATCTTTCAATGGAGCAGAGAATGACAATATGTAACATGTCAATTGAAGCAGGAGCACGAGCCGGATTAATTGCACCTGATGAAAAAACATTTGAGTATCTTCGAGGTCGAAAATATACTCCAGAAAATTATGAGTCTCTAGTTGAGTACTGGAGAGAAAATTTAAAAACTGACAGGGATGCAAAATTTGAAAAAAGATATACTTTACAAATTGATAATATTGCACCGCAAGTAAGCTGGGGTACTAACCCTGGAATGACTTGCGATATCACTGAATCTGTTCCTACTCCTGAAGAATTTTCTAATGGTGATCAAAATCAAAAGAAGGGAGCAGAAAAAGCACTTGAATACATGGCTCTAAAACCTGGAACTCTAATTAGTGAAATCAAAATAGATAGAGTGTTTATCGGTTCTTGCACAAATGCAAGATTGGAAGATCTACTTGAAGCATCCAAAGTTGTTAAAGGAAAAAAAGTATCATCACATGTCAAAGCAATGGTAGTACCAGGTTCTCAAATGGTAAAAAAACAAGCTGAAGAACTTGGTTTAGATAAAATCTTTACAGATGCAAATTTTGAATGGAGAGATGCAGGTTGTAGTATGTGTCTTGGGATGAATCCAGATATTTTGTCACCTGGTGAACGATGTGCAAGTACTTCAAATCGAAATTTTGAAGGACGACAAGGAACTGGCGGGAGAACTCATTTAGTAAGCCCTGTCATGGCAGCAGCAGCAGCAATTGCAGGTCACTTTGTAGATGTCAGAGATATGGATTTGAATTAACATGCAGTCATTTAAAAAAATTAAAACAGTAATTACTCCATTTGATAAGGTAAATGTAGATACTGATCAAATTGTCCCAAAACAATTCTTAAAACTTGTTCAAAAATCTGGATTTGGAAAATTTCTTTTCTATAACTGGAGATATGATGATCACGAACAACTCAAATCTGATTTTATACTAAATGATCCAAAATACAAAAACTCCAAAATACTTGTGGCAGGAGATAATTTTGGGTGTGGTTCTAGTCGTGAACATGCTGTATGGGCATTACAAGATTATGGTTTTTCCGTAATTATCTCCACTTCTTTTGCTGATATCTTTTACAGTAACTGCTTCAAAAATGGAATCTTGCCTATTATCTTAGATGGCGACACTGTTGAGAAATTACAACGAGAAACAAATGAGGTAGAAGTTGATCTACAAAATCAAAGTATCAAAACAAGCTCTGAAACCATTTCTTTTGATATTGATTCACACAAGAAAAAAATTCTTTTAGAAGGCCTAGATGATATTGCACAAACCTTGTTGTATGAAAAACAAATATCAAACTTTGAAAAGCAGTCTAAAGTCCCATCTGTTTTATAATTTTTTTCACTGTGGAATCGTTTCTTTCTAGAATCATTGGTGATTCAACATCTATCCAGTCTTTATCCTCAATATCATAGGCACTGATCTTTCCTTCTTGTGATAATTGTTGTAAAATATCAAATGATAAGTTGATCTCTTTTTGTTTTGATTTTGCTTTTATTTTTTTGATTATCTCTTTTCCTAAAATATATACTCCGAGACATTCTGATAACTGTAATTTCATAATTGGTTTTTCTTTAAACTCTTTGATGATTCCATCTTCTACTACTGCAAATCCTGTCTCTTCTTTCCTTTTTGTTCTAGTTGCAATACATGCCAAGCTGTTTTTTTCTTTGAATGTTTTTTTCATCTTCTCTAAATTAATTGCACAGAGATTATCTACAAACCACAACACAAACTCAGATTCTGTTTTTAATTTGTCTTCCAAGTGTAATAGATCACCCCCTGTCCCACTTTGAGAGTCTTGCACAAATGTAATTTTTTTTGTATTCTTTGAATTGCTATAATAATTTTTTATCTGACCACCAAGTCCGTTATAATCTGAAACTATGATGATTTCTTTGATAAAACTAAATGAATTCAGATATCTTACGATGTAATCAATTAATGGTACATCGTTAATTGGCGTCATTGCCTTTGGAAAATATTCAGTATATGGCTTGCCTCTAGTTCCTTTGCCACCAGCTAAAATTACAGCCTTCACAGTCTAACGGTATGATTTTTGCTTTCTTCTTCTTGCGCCAGGTCCGCCAAATTTCTTTGGTTCTTTTCTTCTGGCATCACCGCTAATCAAATATTTGTCAAACTCTGTGATTCTCAGTCTTAGGTCTTCTCTGGTTGATTTTGGGAATGGATGATCTTTTGGATCTTTTTTAGATTTTGTCCAACCTATCAATGCTCTTGAAATTCCAGTAGCTGCTGCACTGGCTTGTCCCATAAATCCTCCTCCTCTCACTCTAACTGAAATGTCTATTTTTTCTCTTAAATCTCCGGTAATTTCCAATGGGGCTAACATGACTTCACGAGCAGTCTCTTGTGGTATCATCTCAATTGGTATGTTGTTTATTCTAATTTTTCCTTGTCCTTTTGTAATGTAGACATGTGCACTAGATGTTTTTCTAGTTGCAAAATAAATTTCTGTTTTTGGTGTTGTCATTCTGTCCACCCTATGATTTTTGCAACATCTCCAACTGTTGTATAGTTTGCTGAAGATTTACTAATTTTTGCCTCTTTGAATTGAATTTTTTCAAATGAACTTAGTTCTTTTGGTGAACCAATGTATGTTCTTAATCTTTTATGAGCTGATAATCCTGATGGTTTCTTTTGTGGTAACATTCCACGAATCATTCTTTTCATTATTGTGTCTGGTCTTCTTGGATGTATTGGACCATGTCTTGGATGAATAACACTGCTTACTTCTAAGAATCCTCTGTATTTGCTGATTATGTTTGTTCTTGTTCCGCTTAACATAATTTTTTCACAATTTACAATTGAAACTCTATTTCCTTTTAACAATAATTTGGCAACATTTGATGATAGTCTTCCTGCTATGTGGTCTGTAGCATCAACTACAATTGGTTTGTCTGTTGATACAACGTTTTCTTGACTAGCCAAGTAAAACAACTCCTTTTCCTGTTGGGTTTTTTGCAATTAAATCTGAAAAACTAACAACCTTTCCTCCTTTTCCTAAAATTTTTGTAGCTGCCGTATTTGAAATTGAAAATGAACAAAGTGTAATTTTATGATCGATATCACCAGTACCTAATACTTTTCCTGGAAAAACTACAGTGTCTGCATCTTTAGTTAATTGTCCTATTCTGTTCAAATTGATATGTCGTCTTGCGATTGATGGTTTTAATGCATATTCTGCTAATTTTGCCCAAATTGGGGCATCATTTTTGGTAGATGCCTTTTTTAGATCTTTTGCCATGCGTATGACGACTTGATTAGTCATGTGAATAAACCGGTTTAAAACCCAAATATAATGTGTATGCTTATTTTATTCTTTTAATTCGCCAATCATTTCTTTGAACTCTGATAATCTATTGCTCAGTTCGTCTACTCCTGCAAGGATTATCTGTTCTGGTTTTAATGCTCCTGTTGATTCTATTGTGAGTATTCTCTCATCTTCCTTATTGGTTTCAGTTAGAACTGAAATGTTTGATGAATTCCACTTTGCATGCTCTGTCCCTCTACCTAATCTTGCGTAGCATTCCACTTTGATTCTCTGTCCTGCTGCAAGCTGTACAATTGGGATCTTGTCTGAAGTTGGCTTTACTGAATCATCTTCAGATGTTAATTCATTTGATAGGATTGTTCTTGTGACATCTGAATCTCCTGAATCTATTACTAGCATTACTTTGCAATTGGAACATCCTGTCTCACTCTTACAATCACATTTTGATGGCTCGTTAAATCTTGATAAATCTGTTTTAATTGGTATTAGTCCAAGTCTGTGTGCCAAACCTTCATCTGGTAATACTGATGAATTTTCTATAATATCTACAGTATCTATGGCAAATACAGGAATGCCATTTAGACATATGCGTCTGAGTGCATTTGCATATTGTAAAGGAACACCTTTCAGCTTGACTGACATTTTTTGATTATCCTTGTTAACTATCTCTAAAGAAGACAAATCTTAGAAGAAATTTTTCAAAGTCCACATAAAAATCTAGCTGGTTTTACGTATAGATAAATACCAAATTATCATACCATATTTCAGAAATGACTGAAGTCACGGTAGTTCGATATTCTTATGAAGGTGAAAAATTCGAGATTTTGGTAAAGCCAGATCCTGCATTGGATTACAAAATGGGTAAGAAAAAAGACGTTTCTTCTATATTAATTGCAGATGAGATCTATACTGATTCAGGTAAAGGTACTAAGCCCTCGACTGAAAAATTACTCAAAGCTTTCAAAACTGAAGACGTCCTTGAGATTGCTGAAATTATGCTTAAGAAAGGTGATCTGAATCTAACTACTGATCAAAGACGTAAGATGTTAGATGATAAGAGAAAACAAATTGTTTCATTTATTGCCAAGACATACGTTGATCCTAGGACACACTTGCCTCATCCTCCACTAAGAATTGAACAAGCCTTGAAAGATGGACGAATTACAATAGAACCACAAAAAAGTGTTGATGAACAAGTCCCAGACATTGTAGAAAAATTACGTTCGATAATAGCTCTGAAATCTGAAAACTTGAATCTTGAAATAACTATACCTGCACAATATGCATCTCAATCATATGCTGTTTTGAAATCTGTAGGTTCTTTAAAAAAAGAAGAATGGCAAAATAATGGTTCTTTAAAAGCAATACTTGAAATACCCGCTGGAGCAAGGCCAAACGTGATTGATAGATTAGGTTCTATAACAAAAGGTTCTGCTACAGTTGAGGTTATGCGTTAATGGAGAATAAACGAAAATATGTCATACCTGGTGATGTAATTACAACTGGACCTTATAGACCTGAACAAAATGTAATCCTTGATGGCAACAAAATTATTTCTACTGCTATAGGAATTTCAGAAATTTATGATGATTCTATTAAAGTAATACCATTAACTGGAAAATACATTCCAAAGATAGATGATCTTGTAATTGGTAAAGTCATATCTCACACTTCTTTGTCTTGGGAACTAGACATCAATTCCTGTTATGTGGGATTTTTACCAGCACAGGATGTTTTTGGAAGGGATTTTTCGGCACATGCTGACGAACTCTCATCAAAGCTTAAAACAGGTGATCTTGTTGCTGCTAGAATTGCTAATTTTGACCGCACTAGAGATCCACTCATTACAATAGCTGATAGGGATCTTGGCAAAATTGATTCTGGGCATTTGGTTCAAATTTCTACTAGCAAAGTCCCACGTTTGATTGGAAAACGAGGTACCATGATTCAAACAATTGAAATGGCTACAGGTGCAGCTATTACAATTGGCCAAAATGGTTGGATAGTGGTTTCATGTGAGAGTCCCGAGGGATTATTAAAGGCTAAAAAAGCCATACAAATGGTCGATGAAAAGGCACATGTTGCCAATTTAACTGACCAAGTGAAAGAAATGTTAGAATCAAAAGGTGAATCATAATGGGCGGAAGAGATACAACCCTAGTGTTACTAGATGAAAACGGAATCCGTTGTGATGGTAGAAAAGTTGACGAACCAAGAAGAATAATGATTAAAGCTGGAGGATTAAAAAATGCTGATGGTTCAGCCTATATTGAATTTGGTGACAATAAAATTTTAGTTGGAGTATTTGGTCCACGTGATGTTCATCCAAAACATATGTCAAATACAGATACAGGTATTTTACGAGTTAGATATCATATGGAACCTTTCTCTGTAACTGAGAGAAAAAATCCAGCACCATCTAGAAGAGAAATTGAAATTTCCAAAGTTATCAAAGAAGCATTAGAACCTGCAGTTATGTTAGAAAAATTCCCAAGAACTGCTGTTGATGTTTTTATCGAAGTTCTTCAAGCTGATGGTGGTACACGATGTGCTGCATTATCTGCTGCGTCTGTTGCTTTGGCCGATGCTGGTATTCCAATGAGAGATATGGTTGCTGCATGTGCTGCAGGTAAAGCTGCTGATACAATTATTCTTGATGTAAATAATGAAGAAGATCAAGCTGGGCAAGCCGATATGCCTATTGGATATATGCCAAGTCTTGAAAAAATTACATTACTTCAATTAGACGGCGTTTTAACTCCTGCTGAATACAAGAAATGTGTTGAGACAGGAATTCATGGATGTAAAATTGTTTATGAATTACAAAAGAAAGCTTTGACTGACAAATATTTTGGAAACGGAGAAAAATAAATGACATCCACATCTGTAATTGATAGTCTGAAGAGATCTCAAATTCTTGAATTATTAGAACAAGGAAAAAGAATTGATGGGAGAGCATTAGACGAACCACGAAAATTAATTATTGAAATAAATGCAATTCCAAAAGCAAATGGTTCTGCACGAGTTAGATTGGGTGATAGCGAAGTAGTATGTGGTGTTAAAATTCAACCTGATAGACCTTTCCCAGACATGGGTGACAAAGGAATCTTCATTTGTACTGCTGAACTTTTACCACTTTCTCATCCAACTGTTGAGACAGGACCCCCCGGACCTGATGTTATTGAATTAGCAAGAGTAGTTGATAGAGGTATCCGAGAAAGTCACATGATTGATTTGTCCCAATTAGTTATCGAGAAAAACAAATCAGTTGTCGGAGTTTTTGCTGATAATGTTGTAGTGGATTATGATGGAAATTTGTTTGATGCCTGTGCTTATGCTGCAACAGCTGCATTGCTTTCTTCTAAAGCTCCTAAATGGGAAATGAAAGATGATGTACCTACTTTAGTAGATGGTGCTGAATCCCAAATCCCAATCGTCACAATTCCTGTCTCTGTTACTATGGGCAAAATTGGAAACTACATAATTGTTGATCCAAATGGCGATGAATGGGGTAGTATGGATGCACGAATTACAATTACTACTGATTCTAATGGAAACATTTGTGCCTTGCAAAAAGGAGGAACTGATGGGTTTACCTTTGATGAGGTAATCAAATGCGGTGAACTATCTGTTAAGGTAGGCTCAAAAATAAGGGAAAAGTTAAAACAAGCAAAGGAAGGCGGACAATAAAATGGCTAAACAAAAATCACTAAAAGGATTAGGTGCTAGATATGGTATTAAAATTAGAAAGCAATATGCCAAAATTCACTTCCAACTAAAAGAAAAAAGAACCTGTCCTGAATGCGGTTCTAGACAATTTAATCGAGATGCAGTAGGTATTTGGTCTTGTAAGAAATGTAGTTTCAAAGTTGCTGGAACAGCATATGACGTCAAACTTTAATGCAAAAATTAGTGTTGATGCAAAAGAAAAAACAAAAGCAATTTTTGATTCAATAAACACTGATAATGAATTTTATCCTGAAAACCCTACAAAAACACACATGTCATTAAATAAAAAAATTATCATTTCAATAGAGTCTGATCATATTCCACATTTACGGGCAAATCTTAATTCTACTCTGAGATTAATTCAGGCAAGTTATGATTCTATTGAATCGGTAAAGATATAATGAAATACGCTGTATTGTAATTACATGTCCTCAGAACAAATGCCTCCTTGGCTTCAAGAACAACTAATGAAAATGCAGCAATCTCAACAGAATCTTCAATCAATCATGACACAAAAACAACATCTTGAGATGGAAAAAGTTGAGACTGATAAAGCACTTGAGGAATTGAAAAAAGCTGCAGATGATGATAATGTATACAAACATGCTGGCTCAATTTTGATAAAATCTACTAAACAAGAACTGATTGCTGAATTAGAAGAACGAAAAGAGATGGCAAAAACACGTGCAACGGTTCTTGAAAAACAAGAATCTAGAATTAAAGAGTCACTTAAAGAACAAGAGGCAAAAATAACCGAAATGATGCGAGGCCCACCTTCAGGAAGTACACATGTATCAAAACCTCCACCATCTGATGATAATCCTAGAAAATAGTCTAGCAATTAAGATTTCAAAAGGATATTAACAAATTAACAAAATTACACTTAGTGAAATTAGAAAATTTACGAATCATTGTAGATGAAAGAGAACGCAAGAGTGGAATTCCTGATTTGCTGAAATCTGTCGGTCTTAATCTTGAAATGAAAACATTACCTATTGGTGATTATATTGTTGCACCAGAAACTGTAGTAGAACGTAAAAGTATTCGTGATTTGATGTCTTCTGTTTTTGATGGAAGACTTTTTGATCAATGTTCTAGACTGAAAGAACATTTTCAATTCCCAATTGTGCTTATGGAGGGAAATGTAGATGAAATTGAAGAAATAACTGATAACCCAATGATTTTCTATGGGGCTCTTTCCACTGTTGCAATTGATTTTAAAATTCCAATAATTCCAACCCCTAGCGCAATTCATACCGCAAAACTCCTAGTCTCATTGTGTTCTAGAAACGAATCTCATAAAGGACCGTATCTGAAAAAAATTAAAAAATCAAATGATTTGGAAAAACAACAACTCTCTTCTCTTTGTAGTTTACCTGGTATCGGAGAAAAATTTGCTGTTAGAATGCTTGAGAAATTTGGGACTCCTTTGAAGGTTTTCACTGCGACAACATCTGAACTTGCAAAAGTTGAAGGCCTTGGTGATGCTAGAGCTAAAAAAATAAAAAAAGTACTTGAATCGCAAAGTAAACATCTACGAGAATCAAATCAAAAAACTTTACATGATGATTGATACTGTTAAATAAATTGATAATTTTGTATTCTTTATGTTAGTCTCAATAGATTGGCTAAGAGAACATCAATCTGATTCAAATATTGTTATTTTGGATGCACGTCCTAAAACCATGTTTTTGTATGGACATCTTTCAAAATCTCAATCACTAACATTGGATCAAGTTATTCAAACTGATCAATATGGTGCAAATCTTGTACCTGATGAAAATAAGATTGTTGAACTTTTTAGTTCACTTGGAATTGATGATTCTAAAACTGTTGTAATTGTTGGTGACTCGATGGATCCGTCTGCAGCTAGAATTGCATGGACCTTTCTATATTTTGGACATGAAAAAATATTCTTACTTGATGCAAATATTGTGGAGCTACAAAAAAATGGATTTGAATTAACAAAAAAACCTTTTACTCCAGAACCCACAAAGTTTATCTCAAAAATTATTTCTAAATTTCGAATAACATCTGATCATCTTAAAGAAAATCTAAACAATTTTGTTATTTTGGACGCACGAACTCCTCAAGAGTTTATGGGGGGCCATTTACCAAATTCAAAACTAATCCCATTTACAGAAGGAATAGCATATGGTGATAAATTATTTCAAGATAAAGTTTTTCTACAAAATCTATTTTCTCAGAATCAAATATCGCCAGATAGTCAAATTGTTTGTTATTGTATGCATGGTCATAGAGCATCTAGTTTGTTTTTACAACTAATGATTGCAGGTTATAAAAATGTAAAATTGTATGACGGATCATTCGTTGACTGGTATGGTCGGCGATTGCCCCTTGAGTAACTTTTTCTTTAAAGGTGTACCACACATAGGACATTCTTTTCCTGTTGTATGATTTGTGCGACATCCTGGACAATAATGAATCCATTTACCTACATCTTGAAAACTATTTGTCATTATTGGAGATACCTTCAATCCTATGTTCTTTGCAACATTTGTAATTGCAAAATCATCTGAAATAATCTCACCTTTGATGCTGATACACAGGGCAATTATTGAAATATCTTGTTTTGATAATTGTGGATAATCCCCTGTCTCTTTGGCAGATGCTATAGCTGCATTTGTAGACTCTTTATCCGGATCCATTATTTTTAATCGGTTTGTCTCCATTAGAGTTCCTAATGCATCATGATTTTTTTTGATATGTTTTATCTCTTCATAGACAAGCGATGTTGTATAGCAATCACTAGCTGAACCAAATGGAACTCCAGCATAAAATGCGCTTGCGTCTAGTATTCTAAAATCCAAGTTTACTCATCTGTCTCAGTCCTCGTTTTTTCAATCTAACAAAGACTGCTGGCTTACTATACTTCTTTATAATTATCGGTTCGCCGTAACCTGCCGATTTTACTACCTGTGCATCCATAACTATACTACAGTCATGTGATGATATTATTTCTATTTTTTCATCTGGTACTACGATCGATTCTAATCTATATACTGGAGCCACAGGTGTTATGATTAAAACATCTAGACTTTCATGAAGAATTGGACCTCCTAAAGAAAATGAATGTCCTGTTGATCCGCTTGGTGTTGCAATTATTACTCCGTCCATTTTTTGTTTTACTGTATCATTTTGAAATTTTATCTCGATCTCTGCAGTTTTTGTAAGGTTTGTTCTACATATGTAGATCTCATTTAATGCAGGTGGGAATTCCTTACCTCCACATGATGCTACAACCCTAGTTCGTTTATCTAAAAAGAATTTATCTTTTAGAATTTTTTCAATTGCATCATCTATTTCATCAATAGTTATTTCAGATAATATGCCTCTATTTCCGCCCACATTAATTGTTAGAATTGGAGTCTCGTTTTCAAGATATCTGAAAACTCTTAGAGTTGTTCCATCTCCACCCAAAGTAACTACTAAATCTAACTTTTCTTTTTTGAGTTCATCTAAAGTCTCTACTTTTTTTGCACCTTCTACATCTATTGGGGCAATTGTAAATACTATTGATTTTTTTGCCAAAAATTTTTTTGTTACATTTTTTGCTGTTTCTTCGGATTCCTTTGAACCTACCTTACTGACCACTGCAACTTTTTGAAGTTTCAAACAGTTCTCCTAAATCTCATTTAGTTAAAAAGATATTTTTTATTTAATTTATTGTAAAAACAAATAAGTATGCAGACAAATCTGTAAGATAACATGAATTACGCTCATCCTGAAGTATTAGTGAATACCGATTGGGTGTCAAAAAACCCACCAAACGATAATAGGAAATTAGTTGAAGTAGACTATGATCCTGTAAATGGTTATCAGAAAGGTCACATTAATGGTGCTAGCTTAATTTGGTGGAAACGAGACATTAACGATCCAATTACTAGAGATATTATTAACAAAAAACAATTTGAAGCACTAATGTCTAAAAATGGAATTACAAAAGATACTGAAGTAATTCTTTATGGTGATTT
>JBHIUL010000008.1:0-4211 GCA_042138315.1 Nitrosarchaeum sp. | reverse complement strand
GTAATGGTTGATGTAAGATCTCCAAAAGAATTCTCTGGAGAAATTACTGCACCTCCAGAATATCCTATGGAACATGCACAAAGAGGTGGTCATATTCCAAAAGCAAATAATATTCCTTGGGCAACTGCTGTAAATGATGCTGATGGAACATTCAAGTCCGTCGATGAACTTAAACAAAATTATGAATCAAAAGGTGTTACACCAGACAAAGATGTCATATGTTATTGTAGAATTGGTGAAAGATCGTCTCACAGTTGGTTTGTTCTAAAATATCTACTTGGTTATTCTAAGGTTCGAAACTATGATGGTTCTTGGACTGAGTGGGGTAACATGATAGGCAATCCTGTGGAAAAATAAACTTGCTATTGGATCTTCCCGTCCTAAAATCGGGCTCATTTTATTTTATCAAAGATGGTAACACTGCTTTTGTCATGGAAGATAAAACGAAGCGAGGCCTTACAGTAAAGGAGACGTCCATTGATGAGAAACTAAATGTCAAAGCCGATAAAGGTATGATTCATGATATGGACGGAATTGGTCATTGGGTGCCAATTCGTTGGTATTTTCCAAAGGAACTTTTTGATCTAAATAAAATCATCGAGCACGCCGAAGTAATGGAAAAAAAATACACCGAAATGCGTGAACTTACTTGTCCTGACGATGGTGACTGATAACCTTTTTAACTAAATTCAATTTACTAAAACTAAATGTCCTTACTGTTAAAAGATCGAGTTTGGTCAATGGAAGCTCCCACCGCAAAACGTGGTGTATATCCTCTACATGGTTTCAAACTTGGACTTTATAGATTACCAATAAAACTTGAAGATCCTTTAGAAATTAAATCCGTACATGATGGTCTGAAAAAAGCATTTGAAATGGATGCATATGCTGATAGAGTCTTTGCAACATATCGTTGGAAAGAACAAAACATGAAAGATCCTGATGCTAAAGGATATGAAGAAGTAGACCTATCTGTTACCGTTGAAATTGTTAGTGGTGAAGTAGTAGACATTATTTATCAAATTTTCCCAATTGAAAAATTCGGTGATCCAAACTGGGTAAAAGATTATAGGAAAAAGGCTGATCATTTTGCAAAAATGGTAATTGATACTATCTTGCGTAATACTATATTGGCTGATAAGATGATATCTTATCTTGCAAAAGCAGAAAAATTAAGTCATTCTGATGCAATAGCAAGACTAGAAGAACTTACACCTCTTGCAAAAATTGTTCTTAATGCTAAACCGAAACCAACTGAAGCAACAGATGAAGAAATTGCTGAAGATGATGGCGGTGAAATTGAAATTCCAGATGGTGCAAAGCCTGGTCCTATTGATGTTACATACAAATCTAAAATGAAACCATCTACTCCTTTTGATGCAAATGGATACACAATCAAAACTTGGGGTAGAAAAGGTGCTAACAATGGAATTTTAGGTGTTTGGGGAGAATTTGTATCAGTTGATTATGATATTTGCATTGCAGATGGTGGATGTATCGAAGCATGTCCTGTTGATGTCTATGAATGGTTTGACACACCTGGAAATCCTGCATCTGAGAAAAAACCTCTAATGTCAAAAGAACCCGATTGTATATTTTGTCTTGCATGTGAAGGCGTTTGCCCTCCACAAGCAATCAAGATCTTTGAGCAAAAATAATTAGTATCTTTTGCAACTATAAATAGCGACACAACATTTTGTGAAATTAGAATATGGTTCTTAATCCATTCACTCAGTTTGTTTTTCATCTGTTTATTGTATCTGCCATTATCATAACTGCATATACTTGCAATTTTTACTATCTTACATATCTCTCAATAAAACGAAAAGTAACACCTCTCACCAAAGAGATGGGAACTCCTACCATCACTGTACAATTACCAATTTACAATGAAAAGTATGTTGCAAAAAGACTAGTTGATGCAGTATGTGCCATGGATTACCCAAAAGAGAAGATGGTGATAATGGTTTTAGATGATTCAGATGATGATACTGTTGATCTTTTATTTGATGTCGTGGCAAAATACAAACAAGAAGGATTTCAAATTGAACACATCCGCCGTGGCACAAGAAAAGGGTACAAAGCAGGCGCTCTAAAGTATGCTATGACCATTACTGATACTGAATATGTGGCAATATTTGATGCTGATTTTATTCCTCCAAATTGGTTTTTAAAAAAGGCAATGCCTCATTTTGTAAAGCCTAACATAGGTTTAGTTCAATGTCGTTGGGGACATGTGAATGAAAATTATTCTGCAATTACTCAAGCTCAAGCACTTAGTCTTGATTTTCATTTTCTTATTGAACAAAAGGCAAAAAGCAATTCTAATCTATTTATGAATTTTAACGGTACTGCAGGAATTTGGAGAACTGATTGTATTGCCGATGCTGGTGGATGGCATACTGCTACACTTGTCGAAGATCTTGATCTAAGTTATAGAGCTCAAATGAAAGGCTGGAAGTGTCTCTTCTTACCTGACATTGTTGTTGACGCTGAACTCCCTGTTCAAATGAATGCAGCTAAACGACAACAATTTCGTTGGGCCAAAGGTTCTATTCAATGTGCAATTAAATTATTAACAGATATTGCACTTAAACGCAAAGTTTCGGTTGAAGCAAAACTTCAGGCATTTGTCCAGTTAACCCGTCATATTGTTTACCCTCTAATGTTAATACAATTTCTTACATTGCCTGTTCTTTTGGCTTCTGATATGAATTTGTATGTCGTCAGTTTTCTTCCTGCATTGACTATTGCTACATACCTTGCTATGGGACCAGGAGCATACATTATGATTATTCAAAGCATGTATCATAAATCTTGGAAATCAAAAGTAAAGATTTTGCCTGCATTACTTGTTTACAATGCTGGAATGTCTGTAAATAACACTGTAGCTGTATTTGATGCAATTTTTGGAAAGAAAAATGAATTTCTAAGAACTCCAAAATATGGAATTATTAACAAAAAAGATAACTGGAGAGACAAATCATACAATTTACCTTTCACAAAAACTACATTACTTGAGATCTTTTTTGGTGTTTATGGATTGATGGGAATTTTAATTTCAATCTTTTCTAACAATCCTATTTTTGCACCAATTATAGGTCTGCAGACAGTTGGCTTTTTTTATATTTCTTACATGAGTCTCTCTCATACTAGATTTAAAAGAATTAAATCACTCGATGTTCCTGTTTTAACTAAGAAAGAGAAAATGGCAAAAAGAACATATCAACTTTCAATGGTTGGAGTATTTGCAATTATAATTTTTGGTGGATTTATGGCTATCAATGGTTATCATTCAGATGTTTATCCACTTGATAGAATACGTGGAAATTTGGATGGCATAATAGGTTCAACTGATCCAATCATGATTAAAACTCATTTAACTGCAATTAAACAAGACTTGGTTATTGTTATGGATAAACTACCTGAAAGTAAAAACCCAGTTTGGGTATTTCCTACAGAATCTACAAACTTCATTAGAATAAATAATGACATTGATCATCTGATGTTAAACGCTGAAACTCTCTCTGGAATTTCTAAAGACAGTGCTGCATTTCAAACTGGCATATCCAACATAGGTGAACGCTCTTTGTCAATTCGTCAAAATATTATGGATGCAACTCCATACATGTTTGTTAGCATATCTAACATTGTGTTTAGTACAATGTGGATAGCTGCTATCTTGGGAATCTTTGCTGCCCTCAAACGAAAGAAAGATCAATTAACTGCATTTGATGAAGCTGCAGGCGTTTAGGAAATATTTAACTCCGTTCGTATTTCATCTACAGCTCTAATACCATAAATGTCTCTTATTTGTTGAATTCTGATAGATTCTTTTAGTAATTCTTTTCCAATTGCATTTGTCAAAATTGTAAATATGTCGCTAAATCTAATTTCCCATTTGTCCGCGCAATCCAAAATTTTACTGACTGCCCATTGTCTAACTTCATGTGGTAGTGGAATTTTCTCTCCTGCCTCAATTGATAATTTATCAAATAAGTTTATGATCTCGGCTGTTTGGGTTGCCATACTTTCAAGATCTTTTGCATCTCCGTATTTTGATTCTGCATGCATTCTGATATTTGATTGATATTCTGATAGCTTTAACAGTGCCATCATCTCTTTTGATGATTCTTTAGATGTCTTGTTTGCAGTGTTTTTTACCGCTTGCATTTCCTCAAATATTTTATCTGTTTTTTTATGAAATTCTA
>JBHIUL010000007.1:0-20596 GCA_042138315.1 Nitrosarchaeum sp. | reverse complement strand
TAGATGTTTCATTGTGAACTACATAGAATGCTTTAACATCTTTATTATTATCAAATGCCTCTTTTACTTGATCAAAAGTTGCGTTTTCTCCTGGAGGAGTTTGGAGTTTTATTACATGAGCTCCTTGAGCTTCAATTAATTCTGCTAATCTACTACTAAATTCTCCATTAACAGGAATTATGATTTTATCACCTTTTTTTACAATGTTTACTACACTTGCTTCAACTGCTCCAGTTCCTGATGCAGATAATGCAACTATGTCATTTTTTGTTTGAAATACCTGTTGTGTTTTTTCAACTACATCAGTGTATAATTCAACAAAATCATCACTTCGGTGATTAATAATAGGAGCAAGCATTGCTCGCATTACTCTATTAGGAACATTTGTAGGGCCAGGAAGCATTGACAGGTATTCCAAATTTTATCTCCAACGTGAGTTTTTCATGGGTTTATTTATAATTAGAGATTTTTCAAACGTTGTTTAGCATTAGTTTTATTCAAAAAATGTTTTGTTCCTTCAGGTACAAAATCATCCCATTTTTGATCGCTTAATATCATATTTCGAATATTTGTTCCAGAAAGAACATCTCTTTTAACAAAGGGTATTGAAGATACTGTAACGTTACGTTTTGAATAAAGATGCTTTGTTAATTCATCATTAGTAAAAATAATATCAAATTTTGGAACGAGTAAGTCTATGAGTTCAATCCATTTTATGTGATTTTCTAAATCGGGAATAAAATAGATTTGAATTCTTTGTTTCATAGATTCATCAATTGATGATAAAATCATCTCTTTTCGTTCTTCAGCTGAAAAAGGGTTGTTTTTTTGTAATGGTTTATTGGAGCTACCTAATCCTATCCATAGTTTATCTACTTTAGTTAATGCAAAGCGTAAAGCATCAAGATGGCCTAAATGAAACGGCTGAAATCTTCCTATCAATAGTCCATTCATACAAAAAGATTAGATAATTTCTTTTTAAAAAACTATCATAAAGCGTTCAATAAGAGAAGAAACAAATGGAATTTCTAAAAATAAATGGAGAATTTGGTGAGGGTGGAGGACAAATAATTCGCACTGCAATAACATTATCATGTATTACAAAACAACCAATAATCATAGAAAATATCAGAAAAAATAGAAAAGTATCAGGTTTGAGACCCCAACATCTTATGGCGATAAAAATTCTTCAAAAAATTTGTGATGCAGAAATAGAAGGAGCAAAAATAGGATCAACTAGTTTGAAATTTATTCCAGGAGATGTTAAAAGTTGTAATCTAATAGAAGATGTCGGAACAGCTGGAAGTATATCTCTAATATTACAAGTGTTAATTTCAGTAGCTGCAATTTGCCAAAAAAAAATAAATTTGACAATAAAGGGAGGAACGGATACTTTATGGAGTCCAACAATTGATTATACTCGATATGTTTTAAGAGAAGCATATTCAAGAATGGGGATTGATTTTTCAATTAAATTAATCAAACGAGGGTATTATCCTAAAGGTGGTGGAGAAGTAAAAGTAGAAATTTTACCATCCAATGTAAAATCAATTTCTTTAACACAAAGAAAAACAAAAAATGTGAAATTATTTTGTTCATTTTCTAATTTGCCAGATGAATTAATAAAAAAACAGGTTAAAGATGTCATAGAAAAATTAACTAAAAATGAATTTGTTGTTCAAACACAAATTAATAAAGAAGATGTAATTGATTCAGGAGCTTCATTATTGATTTGTAGTATTGATGAAGATTCAATAATTGGGATTGATTCAATTTTTGATAAAAAAACAGAAAAATTTAATCTAGATCTAGAAAGTTTTATCGAAAATAATTTTGGTGTTGATGAGCGTCTTGCAGATATGCTTGTTTTACCCGCAAGCCTTACAAATGAAATGACAATTTTTAGAGTCAAAAACATTTCAAAGCATTTAGAGACAAATTTGTTTGTGACATCAAAAATAACAGGCTGCAAATACGGCATAGGCAAACTTAGTAATGGTTTTGAGATTAGAATAGATGGTGTTTCAAACACCAGCATCAAGTAAAGATGCAAAAAATAGAATTGCTACAGATAAGACAACTGTAATTTCTCCAAGAATGATAATTTTTTTTCTTAATTTTTGAATTTGTTGAGGAGACATTTGTTTTGACATTATTTTGTCTTCTACATCTTTTCTAATTACTCTTACATGAATTACATATGTAATAATTAATGCAATTACTAAGATTATCTTAATTATAAGAAAATTACCGTAGCTAGTAGCCATTAACAAACTAGGTTTACTCAAAAGAATATGTGAATTGTATAAACCAGTACCGATAAGAATTATTAATGATGGAACAGCTATTTTGTTAAATCTTTTTCCAACTTTAATCATAATTTGTAATCTTTCTTCAACTGAACCATACATTGTTTTGAGAAGAGGTGAAAAGACAATTCCAATAAAAAGAGAACCCCCTACCCATATAGCAGCTGAAAGAAGATGAATCCACATAATTATTGCTTGTTCTAGTGGAGTCATACGATTTCATATTTCAAATCAAATATTATGTATTTGGATCTTGACAACATTTTTTAGTTGTACATAAGACCAAATCAATGAATTGGGATTACAAAATAAAATGGTAGTATATGGTGCAATTGCAGGGTTGTTTGGATTAATGGGGGTAATTGTATGGTATGCTAGTCTAGACAATTCAGAATTAGATCAAGTTGGAATTGAATTGGTAGCTGTAGAGATTAAAGATGTTAACACAGTTGAAAATTTTGCCAAGTTAGAAGTTACTTTTCTTGTAAAAAATCCAAGTGATAAAACATTCACAGTTCCGATTATCGGTTACAAACTTTATGCGGATGATCAATTGTTGGGGTCTGGTCAATATTCCACTGAGGATATTGCGATGCCTGGAAGAGCTATGTTTTCTCCAAGTGCAGAAATTCCTATAAAAAATACATTCATTTTAAACAAATCTGAAGTAAATTCTGCAATTTATCAAGCAGTTTTGAATGGCAGTATCAATAGTTTTACTGCTGAGGGTATCATAACTGCAGAAACTTCTTGGAGTTTAATTGAAAAAGAATTCAAAACTTCAACTTAAGTGAAAAAAGTGGGCCGAGTGAGATTCGAACTCACGATCACTGCCATGTCGGGGCAGTATCCTAACCGGCTAGACTACCGGCCCATTGAAGTAAAATGTTAGGTGCAGGCATTATTAACGTTTAACAAAAGAAAGGATTGAATAAAAAGAAAAAAGACATCTAAGAGTTGACAGAAGAATTTACAGATGAGGAAAAAAATGGCTTCTATAAGGCAATTTATTCAAGACGAGATGTAAGATCTCATTTTACCTCGAGATCTATCAAAGATAGTGTTTTAACTAAAATTCTAAATGCTGCACATCATGCACCGTCTGTTGGTTTTTCTCAACCATGGAATTTTATTTTGATAAAAAACAATATTACAAAAAAGAAGATCAAGGATTCTTTTGAAGAGGAAAAAAATAGATCATCAAAACTAGTAGAAGAACCGAAGAGATCAAAATATCTTTCATTTAAACTAGAAGGGATTTTAGAGTCTCCCATTAATCTATGTGTTACATATGATCCTTCAAAATTTGGTCCATTTGTGATTGGTAGATCAAGTATTCCAGAAGCAGGATTGTATAGTGTATGTTGCGCTATTCAGAATTTGTGGCTTGCTGCAAGAACAGAGGGAGTTGGACTTGGATGGGTAAGTATTCTCTCAAATGATACACTTAAGGAAGTTTTAGAATTACCAGAACATGTTATTCCAATAGCATATCTTTGTTTAGGATATGTAGATGAATTTGCACAAAAACCAGATCTTGAAACAGCAGGATGGCTTCCAAGATTAGATCTTAAAGATGTAGTATATTTTGAAAAATGGCAAGATACTAAGAATGCAGATTGGAGTCAGATACAAGAAATGATCAAAGATAACCTTGACTACGCTTAAATAATTACAAGTAATTTTTTTTGCTGGGCTTGTGGCGCAGAGTCATTTTAGACGCGAAGCTTGGATAGCGCAGTAGCCTCCTAAGTTACAGGTCGAGGGATCGAAGCCCTCCAAGCCCGTTTTCTTTTTTAAAAAAATATTGTCGTAACTTAAATACAAAGATAGATGAGCTAAATTATGAAAGTCGTGGTAATTTCAGGAAGTCCAAGAAAGAATGCAAATACACAAGTATTAATGAAATATGTTTTTGAATATACAAAATCAAAAAATGAAGATACTAAATTGATTAATCTTTCAGATGGACAAATTGAATGTTATAGAGGACCAGAAGAAGAATACAATGAACATACAAAAAATGCAGCTAAAGACATTACAGATGCAGATGTTTGGTTGATTGGGTCTCCAATTTACAATTCATTTTTTAGTTCAGCATTAAAAAATCTGTTTGAATATATCAATTACAAAAAAACTGAAGGTAAAGTAGCTGGGATGGTAATTTTAGCTGCAGGTAATATGGGATTTATTGATGTTCAAACGTTAATTACTCAATTATTATCATATTTCAGAGTAAT
Source organism: Nitrosarchaeum sp. (assembly GCA_042138315.1). Classification (GTDB taxonomy): domain Archaea; phylum Thermoproteota; class Nitrososphaeria; order Nitrososphaerales; family Nitrosopumilaceae; genus Nitrosarchaeum. The sequence continues at coordinate 16,047 of JBHIUL010000007.1, read as the reverse complement.
TACCAATCCTAAAGCAGTGTTTTTTACTACAGAATCTATCTCAGAAAATACTATTTCAAATGATGAAGACAAGAAGAGATTGAGGGTATTAGTAGATGAGACTCTGAAAATGGCTTCTAAATTACATCAAGATTAGGATGTAGATATACTACCTTGAAAATTTTTACAGTATAATCACCATCAAAGATTTTTGTTATTTTTCCGTTAGTTGAATCAAGTACTCTAAATCTATATTCATATGAACCATCTTCATTTACTGGAGTTTGTGCAAAGTGTACAGCACCGACACTATTTCCTGTAATTATTTCATCATTATCAAATATCTGAATAATTACAGGGTGACCATCAACATGATTGGCGATTTTTCCTTCAACAAATCCCCATGGTAATTTATTATTTTCAGAAATATGCATTTGAAGAGTTGTCTTTTCAATTCCTATAGAATCATTAATTGGAGTGGTTATTGTTTGTGATCCAATATGATCAGCAAAAGAATTGGTGTTTGATATTCCAGTGGTAAATAAAATCGATGCAATAATCCCTGCAAATATAATATTTTTTGACATTACACTAGTATTCTTATTTAGTTTAAAAGATTTATTCCAGTTCAACGAGACTGAAACTGTAAAAGTGAAATATTAACATAACGCAGAAATTATACTAACAAATATGAAAAAAGACCCAACAGAATTATGTTCGTGTAAATGTCATTACGGTGGTGCCATAAGCTGTCCGAGCTGTAAAAACAATCACGGCGCCACATGTTGTCACTGTGAAGGGTAATTCTATTTGGTGTTTGTTTTACGCCCAGATGCTAACATCTTAAGATTAGCAAGTTCTGTTTTTAGTGATTCAATTTGAACTAATGTATTCAAATTTGAAATTTCTTGGTTTAGTCTTTCAATTTCACTATCTTTTATTTTGACAGTTTCTTTGAGTTTGTTTAATTCTACAGACAATTCATTTTGTGCTACTTTAATTTCAGTTGGGCTAACTTGTTTTCCATCAGATGTAAAAATTTGAGTTGTTTGGGAATTACTCAAGCTTTTTTTTTCGTTGTGACTTACATGGGTTTCAGATTTATGTACATAATCTGCACTCTTTTGAGAAATCCAACAGGTAAAAGTAAGGAACCAAGTTATTGGCACAGCCATAACTAATACAAAATGTAGGTATTCATTATCTGCAAAGTAAAATAACAACCCTGTAAGCACGGCTGCAAAGACTCCAGTAACCACTGTTGCTAAATGGTTTCCAAGATACCCCATGGTTTATTTAAAAAATTCATTGTTTATAATGGTAATGTTGATGTCAAAAACTGATATTAAGTAAAAAGAAAAAAAGAGTCTGGTTTATTCGTCTTCATTAGATGTTTTAGGCATATCTGATTGTAAGATTTGAATTTTTTGTAGTAATTCAGTTCTCAAATCTCTGGCGACCCTTCTAACGGTAGGTCTTGGAACACCAAGTTCATCTACGACTTTGGTATAGATGTCTTGTTTGTCAGTTACCCCTTTGTCAAGATAAGAATTAATTGCTTCTTTAATGATCGTGCTTTGGTTTGTACGATTCAACGAATTCTAAATTTTAGTTGTTCTATATAAGACTATAACTTTTTGAAATAATTTACTTTTTTAATTTAAGTATTAATAGTGAAAAACAATTTAGAACAAAATATTATTTAATAATTAAAAAAATTATATCAATAACGAAAACCGTACCGATTATTACGAATTTTTTAAATTACAATACAGAACTGTAAGAATTTGAAATTATTTATTACAAAAAGACTCTTATGATAAGACAGTAAATAATCTCTGTTGAGTACTGCAATTATTGAAACGAATTTAGGAACAATTGTATTCAAATTACTTCCAGATTTAGCACCTGAGACTGTTAGAAATTTTGAGAAATTAGCAAAGGATGGTTTCTATAATGGTACACTTTTTCATAGAGTTATTCCTGGATTTATGATTCAGGGTGGCGATCCTAATACAAAGACTGGGAATAAGAGTACTTGGGGAACTGGTGGACCAGGTTATACAGTTAAGGCTGAATTTAGTTCAAGATCACATCATAGAGGTATTGTTTCTATGGCTAGAGCTCAAGATCCAAATAGTGCAGGTTCACAATTTTTCATAGTTACTACAGATAGCACATTTCTCGATAGACAATATACGGTATTTGGAGAAGTAACAGAGGGAATGGATGTTGCTGATAAGATCGTAAATTTACAAAGAGACCGTAATGATTGTCCATTAGAAGAAGCAAAAATGATTCATGTTAAAGTGGAATAAATGAATTCAAAGCAGATTGCTTTTTTTATAATATCAGTATTCATAATAACAATTCCCACAGTTTATGCCCAAGAAATATCCATTGGTCAAAAAGATGTGAAAAAATCATCAATTCAAGTCATAATTAATTCATTGAATGAAATTCATGTAAAACACATAATCCCTTCTTCAAATTCACCAAAACAAGTAGATTTCATTGATGGTGTTAAGACCAACATTACAGTTTTAGATAAAGAAGGAAATGAAAAACCATTCATAAGTTCAGGCGATAATGGTATTGTAGTTCTTCCATCAAATGGAAATACAATTATAGAATATGATCTCGAGAATGTTCTTTTTCTAAAAAACAATATGTTGACTTGGGATTTTAGATATCTTGAAACAACATCGTTTATAATTCCAGAAGAAATTGATTTGATTTTTGTAAATAACAGACCAGTGTATGTAGGTGAAAAAAATGGAATTACATGTCATGGTTGTCAAATGATTCTAGAGTATTCTATGAATATGCCAAAAATGATTAAAGATGTAAACTTGGGAAATAAAAAATTTCCAATTGAAATCAAAACATTTGCAGAGATAAATCAATTCAATTTCAACCAAACTGCAAAAAGTATCAATTTTGAAGTGAAGGGGGGAAAACAAATTGTAATAACAACAATTCCTTTAGAATTATTATCAGGACCATATGATGTAATACTCGAAAATAAAAAAAGTGCTTTTAGTGAATTTAACAATAATGGAACACATGTAGGACTTAGCATGAGACCAGATAATTCAGGTAATGTATCAATTATAGGAACAAAGATTATGGGCGAAGAAAAATCTATACAAAATAATCCTTTAACAGCAAATGTAAGTCAGAATATTATTACTTATATTGTACTTGGAATAATTGTATCAGTAGGACTTGCAGTGATTATAATTATTATGAAAAAAAAGAAATCGCTTACGACTACAATAAATCAACAAGATAACACATAAAGATTTTAGATAAATACAATAGTTAAAAAATAATTATTGAGTTTTGTAACATGATTAAAAAAATTAATCACCGCCTGATCCACAAGAACAAAAACCATATTCATCAATTCTAACATTACAGATTGTACATTTTTCTCCATAATCAACTTCCCATGGTTCTTTTCCATACAGTTTAAAATGATCATCAATTTCAAGTGGGATTTCACGTTTTTTTCCCAATGATTTGTATATGTAAAACAACTATACATAGATTATTGGAGATGGAATTATGAAAATTGAATGTGGTTGTCATTGTATAAAATGTAATAGTACAAATCTTGAATCAAATAGAGTTGGAGAAATTGAGAAAGATGGATATTTTGATATGCATCACACATGTAATGAGTGCAATACACATTTTGATCATTTAGAGGGAGAAATTTTTACTAGTTGTGAAAAATGTCACTATAAACTAGTTAGAGACTAAAGCGTTTTGTACAAAATAATGGGCTCTATTTTCTTTGGAGTTTTTTGAAATTTCTCTATTAGATGCCATTTTTGCAAGAGCTTTTGACACATCTAAAGGACTAGCACTCCAGCCATATTCTCGTAGTTGTTGAACAGTTTCAGTTACTGTTCTTGGAGAATCAAAGAATCTACTTGTTTCTAAAATTCTTAGCTTTGCTTTAATTTCATGAGAACCAATTGGTTTTGGTTCATTAAATTCTGGTTCATATGTTTCTGCATCATCAAGATACTCTAAACCATATTGATTAGATTGAACTGATTCATTTGATTTTGGAATCTCTTCATTAATATTTTCATATATGATTTTTGCATGATTTACAGGTATGTAATTTGACATATTTTCAATAATTTCACCTAATGTCTGGTTATCAACGTAGAAATCTCTAGAGTCAACCTCAATTTCATTCTCCCCAATCTTGAGTTTTATTCTAGCCATCTATCCATAAATCGTAAGGTTTTGATTTATTCTGCTAGCTCTAATGAGCTTTAAGATTAGATCAAAACTTTTACACACATAAATTAGATTTTTTTCCTGATTAGTTAAAAAGCAATTTCGAGATATCGAGATATGAGCCCAAAAAGGAAGAAAATAATCATAATAGTGATTGTGGGGTTGAGTCTTTTTGGGTATTCTCAATATGTATTAGCCTCACAAATAGGCGTAGTTGTTATACAAAGTAATCTTCTTGAAGAGAATGAAAGAGGTTCAACACACGATATTGAATTAAAATTTAACAATCCATCATTATTGATTTTAACTGCAGGAAAAACAGAGTTTTTTGTAATAGCAGATGAAAAAATGATAGGAAAGGGAGATCTGGAATCATTTGTACTTCCAGCATTAGGAAGTAGTACTGTCAGTAGTACATACCAAAGAGATTCTAATGTAGATGTAGAGGAAGGTTCAGCTGTAAAAATAAGCGGGGTCATAAAATACAACATAATTTTTACATCTATTGATGTGCCTTTTGTATTTTATCCAACAGAAGAACAATCAAGAGAATTTATAAGTAAAAATTAATTTTTCTAAAGAATGTTAACTGTTTTTGGATCAACTGCTTTAGATACTATTAGAACGCCAAAAAAAACATTAAAAGATGTTTTAGGTGGAGCCGCAACATTTGCAGCTATATCTGCAAGCAATTTTGTAGATACTGGATTAATAGCAGTAGTAGGAAAAGATTTTCCAGATAAATATTATCAAATATTATCAAAATATCTTGATTTACAGGGATTAACGATTAAGGAAGGAAAAACTTTTCGTTATGATGGAAGTTACGATAAAACACTTAGTTCCAGAGAAACTTTGAAAACTGAGCTTAATGTACTTGCAGATTTCAAACCAACTGTTCCAGAAGAATATAAAAAATCACAATTTGTATATTTAGCAAATAATGATCCTGATCAAAATTCAAATCTTATAAAAGAATTTGATAAAGTAAAATTTTCAATGTGTGATACGATTGAATTTTGGATATCTACAAAACGAGAATCGGTGATCAAGATGATTAAAGCTGTAGATGCAGTTGTGATAAACGATGAGGAAGCTAAACTACTAACAAAAGAATTCAATTTAATCAAATGTGCTAAAAAGATGATGGAATGGGGTGCAAAATATGTGATTATTAAAAAAGGAGAGCATGGATCAATGATGTTTTTTGAAGATATGATATTTCCATCTGCGGGATTTTCGTTGGAAGACGTAGTAGATCCTACGGGGGCAGGAGATTCTTTTGCAGGTGCAATGATTGGATATTTGGCTAGTAAAAATTCAATCAAACCATCAGATATCAAAAGAGCTGTAGTTTATGGAAATGTTTTAGGTTCTTTTGCTGTTGAAAAATATGGATTAGATGGATTACTTGAAATTAAAAAAACAGATATTACAAAACGAATCAAACTGTATGAAAAAATGATTCGTTTCTAAAAAGATTTAAGTTTGATTATTTCTGCAGATGAATTGAATACTTGTAAGATATGTCTGAAAAAAATGAAGATCATTTAGAAACCATATTCAAATTACAAAAAGGTTTATCCGAAATGATGAAGTTAGATCGATATCCAAAAGATTCTGAAGGACGAATTTCTGCATTATGTACTGCGATTATGCATGAAGCAGTAGAATTACAAAGAACTACAAATTGGAAGTGGTGGAAAACACCAGTTCCATTTAATGTGTCTGAAGCAAAGGAAGAATTAATTGATATTTGGCATTTTGTGGTTCAAGCTTCATTAGAACTAAATTTAACTCCAGACGACATTATTGAAGAGTATAAGAAAAAAAATGAGATCAATAGAGAAAGACAAAGGAATGGATATTAAATTACAGATTTTTTAATTATGTCAAGATTTGTTTCATCAATCATATTTACTAGATTAATTTTATTTTGAAAATAATCTATTTCAAATTTAGATACTGTAAGGAATGGATCAGGACTGATTGAATTGATTATTCGTCCAGAATCATCAATGCCATTTTTATGTAATTCAAATAATGAGTGTCCAGATTTATGACCTGAAACTTCTTTGCCACAAACTATAATGGTTTTAATTTTTTTATTTTGATTTACATATTTAATAATAGAATCAATTCCTTTATTTTCAGAAAACAATCTTCCAACAATTGAAATATGATTTAAAATCTCAGAATTTGCAATTTTTTTGAGTAAATCCACGCTTGATAATGTACAAATTGCTATAGAAGAATTTGGATTTCCAAAATAGGATTCTTCAGGTATTGGTAGGATAATTTTGCAAAGTTCACCAATTACATTTCCAAGACTATTCATTTAGTATATCACGAAGTGTTTTTGCTATAAATTCAATATTTTTTGTAGTAACTTTAGGATGAATTGGAAGAGATAGAACATGAGATGATGCCCATTCAGTTATAGGAAGTTTGATTTTTTGTTGGTAAAATGGTGTTTTATGAACTGGGATTGGATAGTAAGAAGCTGCACCAATTCCTTTAGCGTTAAGTTTTTTCAAAATTTTATCCCTATTTGATACAGATATTGTGTAAAGATACCAATTTACATTTTCATGATTTCGTTGACTTGGAAGTCTGACATCTAAATCAGAAATTAATTTTGATAAGAGATTTGCATTCTTTTGTCTAGTTTTAAGAAAACTAGGAAGTTTTTTCATTTGTATTGTTGCAATAGCAGCACTAATTTCTGGCAGTCGTAGATTCAATCCAAATATTTTTGTATCATATCCATGAACCATTCCATGATTTCTAATCATCAACATCTTATCACGTAGTTTTTTATTGTTTGTTGCAACAAATCCTCCTTCTCCAGAAGTCATTACTTTTGCAGGATACATACTCCAACAACCTAAATCAGAAAAGGTTCCAGCATGTTTTCCTTTGTAAGTAGAACCCAATGATTGTGCTGAATCCTCTATTATTGGCAAGTTATGCTTTTTGGCAATTTCCGAAATTCTATCAATAAATGCTACATTACCATAAAGGTGAACAGGCATTATTGCTCTAGTCTTTTTTGTGATCTTTTTTTGCAGATCATCAGGATCCATAGTATAATTTTCTTTTAGTATATCAACAAAGACAGGTTTAGCTCCAGTAGATACTACAGAGTTAGCTGTGGCAACAAATGTAAATGATGGAACAAGTACTTCGTCTCCTTTTTTTATATCTAAAGCATAAAGTGCAGCTTGTAAAGCTGCTGTACCAGAATTTACAGCAACAACATATTTTGATTTTATAAAAAGTGAGACTAATTTCTCAAAAGATTGAACGTGTTTTCCTCCAAGATTTGCTGCTGATGTTAGTGTACCATTTTTAAGAATTGAAGTGACTGCATTGATTTCATCTTTACCCACAAATGGAACATTAATTGCAATTTTCAATAGATAGTCTTGTTAAAACCAGTCTATAAATCTCATGAAATAGGCATGAATTTTTATATTTCAAAATTAGAAAATTTTCATTGAGTCAACATCATCTTGAAAAAACAGATGCAGGTTACAAAATTTATCTATACATTTTCTATGTTTGTGCCATCATTATGGTTTCAAGTCTTGTTTTTGGAATTTATATCACTATGATAGAATGGATGGAAAATGGAACCTATGTGATGGGAGAAGCAATACAAAATACTTTCATACCAGTTGAAAATTTTTCGAGGGTTTCAACATGGATATTTTTTTCTACAATTATTGGATGGTATTGTGTTTCAAGAATAGGATGGAGGAGAACTGCAGGAAACAAAATTGTTGGAAGGAGAATGGCATTACTTCAATTAATGCTATTAGGATTTACAATCATTACACTGTATGAAGTGTTATACAATTTCACTGTATTAAATGCTGCAATTACTGCAGATTTGATTAAAGGTAACGTAACAAATATTGATATGTTATCAATAGCATATCCAGATCCTGATAGACCGTGGAATTTAGTTTTTGCAACAAAAGTTTTTCTTGCTGCATTTATCATTAGTGCTCATGCATTTTATCTTAGTACTAAACCAAGAAAAAGTTTAGATGTAAAGTAATAGTTCAAAAATATTTATTTAGATGCAAACATTTTTCCTAGCTTTTCTTGATCAGCTTTTACTTTACCAAATGCCTTTCTGTGAGTTGAATTACAAAATTTTACTGATTCTGAACGTGGATCATTCTTTCTTGTTTCTTCTATAATTCTACCACACCAAAAACAATACTCTTTCTTTATAGTTCCAATCTCCCAACCTAAAAACTTAGAATCGTAGTATCCTTTTTCTTTTGGACGTATAGAGTTTAGAAAATCACCTTTGTCAGACTGAATCCAGATATTTTTTACTTTAGGATGAAATGGTTTGTTCCAACGTCTTGTCTTATCATTCCATTCAATATTATTATCAATACAAAATTTATAAAATTGCTCCTCAAATTGTTTAGAAACCATGATTTTATCCATATTATCGCCTATGAAAGTATTCGTAAAACTTAAACTGGGATTTTTTAGGGTTGATGGTTTTTAGTATAAACCCTAGTTTTTCTACTAGATAATACCATACTAAACATGGGATTGTTTGGTAATTCAAATGAAACAAAATGTAAAAAATGTGGAACGATACTTTCTGATCCAGAAAGATTAAAGAAACATCAAGAAATTGCACATAATAAGAAAAAAGAGAAGTGTAGAGCGTGTGGTACAGAATTTGATACTACTGATGATCTAAGAAAACATAAAAAAAATTGTAAATAAAATTTTTAATTATTTCTCATAATGAAATATTATCAGATAAAGAATATCATGGTGAATTTATTTTTGAAATTTCTCTTAGTTGTAAATCAATACTTGTGATAAAGATTATCTAGTCCTAGTTTGTATGTTTTTAAAAGTTCTTTTTCAGCTTCTTCTTTACTCATTAAATCTTTTTGTGTTAAAGTTCTAAATTTTTCATTATATTCAATATCATCATGATGTCCATACATACAAAATAATCTTGACTTATTTTTTCCCCTATATTCTGTAATAATTCCTTTTTTAATTAATAGATCAATATAGTTAGTTAAGGTTTGATGTGCAATTTTTGCTTCTATAGATAATTGCATGAATGAAATCCAATTTTTATAAGCTGTAAATTTTTCTATAATTTTAATAATTCTTTGTTCCCCTCGCTGCCATTTATCTTCAATCAAAATTATCACTAAATTCCTATGTTTAATTTATCATTGAATAATAAAAGTCAGATCTACTCATTTAGATAAATCCGAATAAGGTTTGAGTGGACGTTTTAGTGCTTTTTCTATTGCTTCTAAATTTGCGATCTCGTTTTTTGAGCTTATAGTTAGGGTTTTAATCATTTCAGAGCCTATCTGCACTGCTTGTTCAGGTAGTGTATCTAAGAATTTTTGTAAACCTTTTTTGTAATTTTCAATGAGTTCTAATCCTTCTTCAAGTGTCATAACAATGATTATTTACTTGACTATTTCAAATCTTGTAAATTAACTAAATTATTTCAAATAACTTTATAGACCTACATCTCAAAAGTTGTTTTGATTTGGATATTACTGAAAAAGTTGAATTGATTGAAAGACCACCTACTGAAGAGGTAGTCACACATGATGAATTAATAGAATTATTCAAAACAAATTCATCCCCAAAACATTACATTGGTTTAGAGATTTCAGGGTTTTTACATTTAGGTAGTTTAATCAGCACAGGTTTCAAAATTAATGATTTTATTAAAGCAGGTGTAAATTGTACCGTATTTCTTGCAGATTGGCATACTTTGATCAATGATAAATTAGGAGGGGATTGGGAGATGATCTCAAAAGTTTCAAAATATTATAAAGATGCTTTCAAACTAGTGTGTCCTCAAGCAAATATTGTACTAGGTTCAGATCTATATCAAGAAAAAACAGAGTATTGGTCTGAACTTGTAAAATTTACCAAACACATGTCACTAGCAAGAACAATGAGAACACTTACAATTATGGGACGTTCTGAAAACGAAGAAAAAATAGATCTTGCAAAATTATTGTATCCACCAATGCAAGCTGTAGATATTCATTTTTTGGATGTCGATATAGCTCATGCAGGTATGGATCAAAGAAAAATCCATATGCTAGTTAGAGAAATTTTTCCAAAAATGAAATGGAAAGTTCCAGTTGCTGTTCATCATAAATTATTACCAGGTCTTTCAAAACCAGCAGATACAAAAGATTCACAGATTTTAGGAAAAATGAGCAAATCAGATCCAAATTCAGGAGTTTTTATTCATAACTCTGATGATGAAATAAGAACAAAGATCAAAAAAGCATGGTGTGAAGAATCCAATATTCAGAATAATCCATTATTAGAAATTTCCAAGCATGTAATTTTTCATGAATTTAATGAATTCAAAGTAGAAAGACCAGAAAAATTTGGGGGAAATATGATATACACAAATTATAATCAACTAGAATCTGATTTTGCGGACAAAAAATTACATCCTACAGATCTTAAACAAACTGTTGGAGAATATCTTGTTAAGGTAATTTCTCCAATTCGTGAAAAATTAAAGCTGAGTGAAGAATTGTTTGAAGCTATTAAGAAAAGTTATTAGACTTTGAGTTTTGGGTTTGTTTGTTCTTCTAAATTATATTTTGATTTATAACCTCTAGGATTTATCATCAAATCTTTGTAAGTGTAAGTTGATGAATTTCCAATAATTACTGTACTAATCATTCCTAATTGATCAGAATGGTTTGGGAGATTTTCTAAATCAGTCATAACAATTGTTTGTGAATCTCTGAATGCACCTTTAATTATTGCTACAGGAGTTGTAGGTTTTCTGTATTTTAGAAGAATTTTTCTTGTATCTACAAGTTGATGTATTCTTTTTTTACTTGCTGGATTATAGATAACAATTACAAAATCACCTTGTGCTGCAGCTTCAACTCTCTTTGTTATGATTTCCCAAGGTACCAATAAATCACTCATACTTACAACTGCAAAATCTGTCATTAATGGAGAACCAATTATTGATGCGCATGAATTTAGAGCAGAAACACCTGGGACTATTTCAACTTGTAAACCATCTTTAGGATTCCAATTTGATGCTGCAAGAGTTTCATAGATTAATCCTGCCATTCCATAAATTCCTGGATCACCACTTGAAACAAGTGATACTATTTTTCCAGATTTAGCTAGATCAATACATTGATGAGCTCGTTCAACTTCTTGTGTCATTGCATAACGATGAACGGTTTTACCTTCAATTAGATCTTGGACTAGATTGACATAAGTTTCATACCCTACAATTGTATCACTTTCAGCAATTACTTCTTTAGCCCGAAATGTCATATGATCGTGATGCCCAGGCCCAACACCAACTATGTAGAGTTTACCAGTCAATTTAACAATAATTTTTCTTTCAAGTAATTTATCCCTTTAGTGATTTATTTTTTATTGAAATGGATCTATGATCGGGGCATTTATCACGTATTGATTGTTCATCGTGCGAGCTAAACTAACTATAATCAAGTCTTTTATTTTAGATGAGGTAATATCAGACATAGTCTCAAGAATTGTTGCGTTTTCTGGATTATTCCATTCAATATTGTAGACACGCCATATTGGGCTATAATTTTCATTACCAGGCATCACTGCAATAATTTCTGCTTGAAATCCTAAAGATCCTGAACTTTTGATTCCATTTTTGAATTGAAAGAGATCAGATTTAGAGGAATTTGTTAGCAGATTTTCAGATATGGGTGAGAAAGGAATTCCCATGATTTTAGCTGGGCCAAAGGGTGTTGCATCAGCAATTATGTAATAAATTGTTTTTCCATCAGGTCCCCATCCACGATGAGCCACAAATGTTACAGTCATCTCATCTTTATTAATTTCAGTAATTTGTCCTCCATCAAATGTAAAATTATTTGCAACTTCTCTATCATTTTTTATAAGCATCTGTCCATCAGGCCAAATAATTTGAGGAGTATTAATTACAATACCAGTTTTATTAAATTCAACTCTTCCATTCTTTTCGGCATTAATGACATCTTCATAGGATTCAAGGATTGTTGCGTTTTGACCTTTTTTCCATGTTACTTCAACAACATAATTTAGCGCGCTGTATTTTTGTTCTTGAGAAGGCGTACTAGAGAAAACTTCTTTTTGACGTCCAAATAATCCATCACCATTTACGCCATTCTTAAAAATAAATATTGTTTGTAGAGTGTTATCAGATATTTTTTTAATTGCTGGGGCAACTTCAACTTTCCAACTTTGCCTTTTGGTAATAATTTCAGCATATTCTTTTTGACTAGAATCGGTTATAATATAAAAAACAGAATTACCATTGTAGAATCCTTCATGCATTGGAATAGATACATCGATATTTGCTCTTGAAAGTGACAATGGTGGGTTTTTTTGTACTTCAATTTTTTGCATAATTACTTCAGTTGGTTGTCCTCTAATCCAGCCATCAACACTAACAGTAGAAGTAAATTCTTTGGAATTTGGAGAATGTAATGCTAAAGCAGCTCCTGTAAATTCAAAAGAACCAGATTTAGCATTTAGATCAATTAGAGATATTGCATAAATTGTATTTCCATCAATAGTCCATGTTGGTTGCCCTTTTACATCATTATTAGTGATTTCGTGTAAAACAACAATATCTACAGGTTCACTTGCTGTAAATGTCATTGACCCATCATAAAGAGTACCATCATTTGGAGATAGAATTAATGCTAATTGGTGATTTGTATGTCCCTTTCCGGGATCTTGTGAAGATGTTAATGTTTTGGTAAAATGAATTTTTTTTGTAGAATTTGCATCAACAAAATTATTAGAGATAAATGAAACTGTGAGAGTTCCTACGATAAAAACTCCTAGAATTGCAATAATAATTAATTTATTCAATGGACTTGATGGAAATGATTTCCCTTAAATGATTTTATTTTTAGTTGATTTTATCAAGTTCAAATGCGTCATGTAAGGCTTGTACTGCTACATTAGAGTCAGAGTCTTTGACTACAAACGCAAGATTAAGCTCAGACGAGCCTTGAGTAATCATTGCAACATTAACCTTGTTTTTCTCTATTGCTCCAAAGACTTTGGATGCAACGCCAACAGTTCCACGCATACCTAGACCAATAATTGCAATAATTGCAACATCAGTAGTCACTTCAAGTTTTTTGATTATTTTTCCTAAAAGTTCCATTTCTAATGCATTAACTGCATTATCAAGATCGGTATTTTTTACTACAATTGTTATGCTAGATTCTGATGGATTTTGAGAGATCATCATTACATTTATGCTGGCTTTTGCAAGAGTTGCAAATATTTTTGCAGCAGTACCAGGAGTACCAACCATACTACCTCCACGTATATCGATTAATCCGTTGTGACGAATATTACTCACGCATTTTACAGTATTTTTAGTAGTTATTGAAGGGGAATCAGTTACTATAGTTCCTTCATTTTTTAAATTAAAGGAATTTCTTATCTTCATTGGAATTTTTTTTGTTAATAACGGTTCAAATGTTCTGGGATGAATTTGTTTAGCACCAAATAATGCCATTTCAATTGCTTCTATGTAAGAAACCTCTTTGAGTAATTTTGCATTTTTAACTATTTTTGGATCTGCAGTCATTAATCCATCTATATCACTCATTAACCATATTTCATCGGCCTTTATACAAGAACCAATAATTGTTGCTGTATAATCTGAACCTCCCCTACCAAATGTAGTTACATGACCATGTTGATCTGCCCCAGTAAATCCACCTATTACTGGAATTATTTTCTTAGAAAATTGTAGATCAATTGTTTTAGAAACTCTAAGCCTAGTAGTATCCATTAATGGTTTAGATTCTCCAAAATTTGAATCAGTAACAATTCCAACTTCTTTACCAGTAAGTGATATTGATTTTTTACCGATATCATTAATTGCAAATGAAATTAATTTTATCGAAAGGCGTTCACCAAATGAAATCAAATAATCCATCGACCTAGTAGTTACTTCTCCCAATAAGACCATACCTTCAATTAATGCAACAAGTTCTCGAAAATCAATATCTAATTTTTCTAACAGTTTTTTTCGTGTTACAGATTTTTTGATTGTTTGTTTTGCAAGTTGTTTATGTCTATTGATAATTTTTGATGCTAGTTGTTCTGCCTTGGCTTTGTTTTCTTTTTTGATTGATTGTGATATTTCAATTAGATCATCAGTGGTACCGCTAATTGCAGAACAAACTATTGCCACTTCATTATGTTTAGATAATGAATTGACATATTTTGCAACGGTTTGGATATCTTTAGCGGATGAGATTGACGTTCCGCCATATTTTAGAACAAGCCTCAATTCAAAATACCTGAATCAGTTAATCTTTAAATGCTTTAACTTTCTACCCGTGGAGCCAAGTAAAAGTGGATTCTGCCTATGTTTGCTACTTTAAATTCAATTCGTAGCGGTTTTGCGCTGGAAAATTCACATGTAATTTGACCTGCTGTTGTACCTACGGCTTTGACTACAGGATTAAGATATTCAAGACTATACGTACCAATACTATCCTCTTTTGAAGAAATTTCACTTATTTCTTCAGTATTTTTTTCAAGATCAATTACAACTTCTCCAGAGTCACCTTTTCCAGAAAAATCTGCTTTAGAATCAGATGTATGAATAGTCAGATAATCAGATACAACTTGTACATCACCTAGAATTTTATCAAATTTAGCAGACGATAAAGTAATCTTAGAATCATAAGGAATTTTTGGTAAAGGTGTATCAGTTGCAGAGCTTTCAATTAAACGCATTTTATATTTTTTATTTTTACCAACAGTTACAAGTAACATGTTTTGTTCAGAAATACTAATTTCTATACTATCTTTTTTGTCAGCTCTTTTGATAAGTTTAGAAAATTCATCTATTCTAACTCCAAATTTTATATCACTATCACATTCATATTTTTCAAATGCAGAATTAGGCCAAGAGATATCAATTAGAGCTACATGAGAAGGATCCATTCCTCTAAAAGTAATTCCTTCTGCTGTTGCAACAAAAGTAGCTTCTTCTACAAGTGTAGATATAGCTGAGATGATAGCTTTTAGATCATCTGAACCACTTGTTTTTGCTTCGAAAGTCAAACTAATTCTTTTGGGGTTTATGTTCCAGTTAAACGTTATGCGTAATTACGCCAAGTGTATCTACATTTTGAACATCTATAAAATTGAGTTGTAGGTTCGTCTGCACTTCTGGTTTGTAGCATCCACCAAACTGCTTCATCATTACCACATTTTTCACATTCAATTTTAATTGTAGGCAATGTTTCGGTTGCTTCATTTTCAGATAATACGTTGAATTGTGATTCATGTTCTTCAGTTACAGTCTTTGTTTGTTTAGATTCTTCTCCTTCAACATAATCACATTTTGGACATTGGAGACCAGAATCACCTTTTTTTAATTTGACCTCACAACTGGGGCAAAATTTCATCTAATTTACCTTAATTTTAGAATTAAATAATTGTTTAAAATCATTAGCCATTTTTATTGCTGAATCAGTTGCTTTTTTGATTTCTTGCATTGGTTTAGTGTTTGAACTAATTCTCATCCAGCACTCGTTAGTTAGAGGATGTTTTACAATAACACCTGCAAAGTCGATATTTGACTCCTTTAGAAGCTCATGTTGAATTATGTATAAAATTCCGATATCAGTTTCTGTAATAGAAAGGCTAATTTCCTTAGGTTCTGAACTGATTACTTGAGCATTCATGTATTCGGAAAAAGCACTTATTGTGGATATAAATCATTATGAGCGG
>JBHIUL010000006.1:1739-23518 GCA_042138315.1 Nitrosarchaeum sp. | reverse complement strand
TTCTAGAAGATGCATATATTGGAAAAGTAATTGAACAGTCATTTTTGCCATTAATACGAATGTTTCATCCAGAAGTGGTTGATTTCAGTATGCCAGCTGCAGGATGGTTCCAAGGGTTTGCAATAATATCTATCAAAAAAAAATACCCAGGGCAAGCAAAAAAAGTAATGATGGGTTTATGGGGTATGGGGCAACTTGCTCTAACAAAGATGTTTGTTGTAGTGGATGAAGACATTAACGTTCACGATATGGATGATGTCATATGGGCAATAACAACAAGAGCAGATGCAGCTAGAGACACCACAATAATCAACAACACTCCTACAGACACACTTGATCCTGCATCACCACTTGTAAATTTAGGATCAAAATTGGGAATTGATGCAACTCAAAAAACTAGAGAAGAAGGATATGAAAGAGAAATCCAACAATTAGTCAAAGTTGATACAGATACAAAAAACATAGTAGATTCAAAATGGTCTAGTTATGGATTATAGTAAAGCGACAGGATTGTAAAAATTATCTCTCTCTTCTGCCTGATAACCAATTTGATGAATTGCATCTATAATGATTTTACCAGTTAGCTCAGTAGAACGAGCACCTGTACAAGATACAACTTCCTCACCAATCAGTGTACCGCCAAAGTCATTAGCACCATATTGAAGAGCAAGCTGTGCCATTCCAACACCATTTGTAAGCCAAGACGACTGAATATGAGGAATTAGCCCATCAAAAACCAGTCTAGATATTGCTATCATTTTCAAAAGCTGAGTTCCTCCAGTACCATAGGGGACCAGATTTTCTTTTTGCATCAAAGTATTATTTGGTTCAAAATTCCAAGGAATAAACGCCATGAATCCTTTAGTTTTTTCTTGCAACTTTACAATTTTATAAAAATGATCTACAATGTCATTGTTGTTTTCTACATGGCCATACATCATAGTTGCTGATGCAGGAAGACCAAGGGTATGAGCTTCATCCATAATTCTAATCCAATCTGCACTAGATATTTTCTTTGGACTGATTACATCTTTTACCGAGTCAACAAGAATTTCAGCTCCTGCTCCTGGGATAGATTGAAGTCCAGCATCCTTTAATCTAGATAAGATTTCTTTTGTAGATGATTTTTCAATTCTAGCAATCATATCAATTTCAGATGTAGAAAGTCCATGTACTCCAACGTTTGGAAATTTCTGTCTAATCATTTTAAAGGCATTTTCATAATATTCAATTTTCAGATTTGGGTTGTGACCACCTTGAATCAAAACTTGTCTAATCTTAAACATCTCAGATGCAGTCTTTACTCTTGATTCAATTTGATCAAGAGTTAATGTATAAGCATCTTCAGATCCAGGAGATCTATAAAATGCGCAGAATTTACAATCAGTAATACAGACATTAGTATAATTGAGAATAATATTATTTACAAAAGAAACTTTTTTCCCAAATTGTTTTCTTGTTAAATATCCAGAAACAAGACCCATTAAATGAACATCGTTAGATTCCAACAATCTTAGACAATCTGAAGGGCTAGGTCTATTTCCTCGTAATGAGTTTTCAAGAATATCCCCAATTGCACTTTGATTAATTTGTTCAGTAGTTTGACTCAATTAACTTGTTCAACAGCAGCTATGATTTCTATTTATGCCTTGATAAAAAAGATCAAAAATGAATTCATAAAGACAGTTTATGCACAAATGTGACATTTTGAGTTCAATGATTCACGTTATTTTTAAGTAGGGCACTAAAAACAGATTCAGCCATGGTATCGGGTCATCAGATTCGACTTAATCGAATTCTTAGAAAAGGAAAGATGTTATGCATTCCAATGGATCATGGTATTTCTAATGGTCCTATTGAAGGTCTTGCTGATCCAGCTTCCATAATTTACAGATGTGAAACACATGGACTTACAAGTGTAATAATTAACAAAGGTATTCTCAAAACATTGCCAAAACCAACAAAAATTGGAGTTTTAGTCCATTTTTCAAGTAGCACATCATTATCAATGTCACCTAATCGTAAGATGTTAACAGGGACAGTAAAAGAAGCAGTAAGAATGGGGGCAGACGGAGTCTCACTTCATATCAACGTAGGGGGTAAGGAAGAACCAGAAATGTTAGAACAGCTTGGAATGACAGCAGATCAATGTCATAAATGGGATATGCCACTTTTAGCAATGATGTATCCAAGAGGAGAAAACATAAAGAATCCACATGATCCTGAAATTGTTGGACATGTTGCAAGAATAGGTGCAGAGTGTGGAGCAGACATAGTAAAAACATTATACACTGGTGATGTAGATTCATTTGCAAAAATTGTAAAGAGTACACCAGTACCAATAGTCATTGCGGGCGGACCAAAAACAAAAACAGATTTAGATATTCTTCAAATGACAGAAGACGCCATGACAGCAGGTGCCAAAGGCGTAACATATGGCAGAAATATTTTTGCACATAAAAATCCAGAAAAAATTGTAGAAGCATTAGCATCAATAATTTTCAAAAAAGAATCCGCAAAGGAAGCAATGAAAAAAATTGAGTAAGACAAGAGAGTTAATAGTATCACCAAAAGTGTCTCAAGCACAATTAACAAAATTTCTTCCCCAGTTACAAGAAGAGGGTATCAAAATAGTATATCTAGATCCAAAAAAAATAGTATCAAAAAAAATGAAATTAGAGACAATATATCCATCATCTGCTGCAAATTACGTGGTAATTGAAAAAGAAGTATCAGCAAAACCAAAAGGGAAAAAAATAGGTAAAAAATTTCAAGTTTTATCCAATAAAGATATTGAAAATATTCTAACTGTAGCAAAAAAAGGACTTGATTTTGTAATAGTAGAAGTAAAAGATTGGAAGATTATTCCACTTGAAAACATAATTGCAAAACTTCACAAAATCAATACAAAAATTTTTGCCATAGCAAATACGCCTGAAGAAGTTAGAAAGATGTTCTCAATCCTAGAAGTAGGGGTAGATGGAGTGATTTTCAATACAAGTTCGATTAATGAAGTTAGAGAGGCAATGGTGTATTTAGGAACTAGAAGTTTTGAGTTAAAGCCAGCAAAAATCATCGAGATCAAAGAAGTAGGGGATGGTGAAAGAGTGTGTGTAGACACTGCATCTATGCTCCACAAAGGAGAGGGAATGTTAATTGGAAGTAGATCAAACTTTTTGTTTTTAGTACATAATGAATCAGTTGGGTCTTCATTTACATCACCAAGACCATTTAGAGTAAACGCTGGAGCAGTACATTGTTACACACTATCTCCAGATGGTACAACAAATTATCTATCAGAAGTAGAAACAGGATCAGAAGTATTAATAATAAATTCAAAAGGAAATGCAAGAAGAGCTACTGTAGGAAGATCAAAGATAGAACGACGACCAATGTTAATGATCAAGGCATTAGTAAATGACGAAGTAGGAGGGATAATTGCACAGGACGCAGAAACTATTCGTTTTGTAAAACCAAATGGGCAACTAGTATCAGTAACACATCTCAAGAAAGGAGATACAGTAATGGTGCATGCAAAATCAGCCACAGGTAGACATTTTGGAATGGAAGTATCAGATGAATACATTTTAGAAAAGTAAAGAAAATGAAATACAAAACATGTGTATCAATTGCAGAAAATTCATCACATAAAATTAAACAAAATCTGATAAATGCATTGAAAAAATCAGATTATGTAGAAATAAGATTAGATTTTTTGAGAACAGAGGAAATACCAAAAACATTAGAATTGATCAAAAAAGATATGAAAAAAATTGTTTGCACTCTAAGACCAAAATCAGAAGGTGGAAAATTTGAAGGTAGTGAAAAAGAGAGAATTGCAATATTAAAATTAATTTCAGAATATAATCCATTTTTATTAGATGTTGAATTTAACACAATTATAAAAAATAAAGAACTAGCAAAATATCTAAAATCAACAAAAACAAAATTACTCATATCATGGCATGATTTTAAAAAAACACCAAAATTATCTGAATTAAAAAACAAATTAAACCAAATGGCAAAATTTTCACAAAATGTAAAAATTGTCACTACAGCAAAATCAGCAGATGATTCAACTAGAATACTTCAGATGTATAGCAAAAAAGGAAAAACAAAATTGATTGCGTTTGCAATGGGAGATGCAGGCAGAATATCAAGAATTTTGTGCCTGTATTTAGGAAGTCCATATACATACGTGTCATTAGGAAAACCAGTAGCCCCAGGGCAATTCAGCGTAGAGGAAGTAAAAAAGATCACCAACATGAAAATAAGTTAAACACAAAATCAAGCATGGAATTTAATCATAGAACATAAAACTAATCAATTGCAAGATCGTTTAACAACACACCAAATAGAGTAATTGAGAGTTTAAATCAATCATAATAATTTAGAAAATAAGATGTCAAAAACATTTGCAGTGATCGGAGATCCAATTGATCATTCATTATCACCAAATATCCATAGCGCAGCATTCAGAGAATTAAATTTGGATTGTTCATACATTGCATATAGAATACCAAAAGGAGAGTTAGAAGAAGGTATTGAATCACTTAAAAAAATCAAGATAGATGGATTTAATGTTACAATTCCACATAAAGTTGAAATGATGAAATATTTAGACAAGGTAGATGAATCATGTAGCATTATAGGAGCAGTCAATACGGTAACAAATGACAATGGGATTTTAAAAGGATACAATACGGATATGGATGGATTTTTAGAGCCATTCAAAAAAAGAAAACAAAGTGTAAAAGACTTGAAAGTTTTGTTAATAGGAGCAGGTGGAGCTGCAAGAGCTATTGTTGCAGGATTTGCAAAAGAACACGCACAGAGTATCACTATTGCAAATAGAACTTTAGATAATGCAAATAACTTAGCAAAATTTTCAAATAAAATTGGATTAAATGCAATTGGAATAAAGATAGAAGATGTAAAAGATTCTGCAAAAAATTACGATGTCATTGTAAATGCAACATCAATTGGGTTAAAAAATGAGCCAACTCCAATTTCACTTGAGAATATCAACTCAAAAACAATTGTATATGATATTGTGTATATGCCAATAAATACAAATTTAATAAAAAAAGCAAAAGAAAAAGAAGCGACAATAATCTATGGGTATGAGATGTTATTAGGTCAAGCCACAAGAGCATTTGAAATATGGCATGGGATGGAAGCACCTTATAATGCCATGAAAAAAGCATTGTTAGGAGGAGTATAATGACTAAAGCAAAGGCAACAGTACATGGTGCAATATCGCTAGTTAATGCAATTGCAACTCAAAAAGGCGCAACATTAGGAATTGAGTTAAAAGTAGATGCAACAGTTGAGACCAATCCAGGAAAAGGAATTAGCATACAGTCAGAAAACAAGAGTCTAAGTTCAAGATTAATCAACAGTACGATAGAAAAAATAGTTTCAAAAAAATACAGAGATGAAAATAAGATCGAAGTTACTTTAGAATCAGAAATACCTACAGGTTATGGATTAAAAAGTTCAAGTGCAATTTCCTCAGCTGTTGCACTTGCATGCTCTAAAATTTTTAAACCAAAATTATCAGATAGACAAATTCTACTTGCAGGAGTAGAAGCATCAATAGAATCCAAAGTGAGTATAACTGGAGCATATGATGATGCATGTTCGTGTTATTATGGAGGATTCAACGTAACAGATAATTTTAAGAAAAATAGAATCAAGGCAGAGAAGGCATCTACAAATTTAATTGCAGTTGTATTTATTCCAAAAAATAGAAAACGTGGAAATGTGAAAAATTTGAAAATTCTTTCAGCGGTATTTGATAATGCATGGGAATTAGCTAAAAAAGGGGATTATTGGAATGCAATGAACATAAATGGATTGGCTACAGCTGCAATATTAAATTCAGATCCAAAAATAATTGTTAATTTACTTGAAAATGGGGCACATGCCGCATCTGTTTCAGGAAATGGGCCATCAATTGCAGCAATAACAAAAAAAGAAAATGAATCAAACATTAGAAAAGTATTTTCAACATTGGAAGGAAATGTAATAGTTTCTAAAATCAATAACAAAAAGGCAGAAGTTCATGAATTGTAAAGTAGAGAAATCAAAAATAACAGGACACGTCATGTGTCCAGCAAATAAGAGTTATTCACACAGAGCAATTTTTCTTGCATCACTTGCTGGAGACAATAGCAAAATAGACAATGTGTTGTTTTCTGCTGATACCATTGCAACAATAGAAGCATGTAAAAAATTTGGAGCCCAGATTGAAGAGACAGATACATCAATCATTGTTAAAAATCCTATAAAAATGGACAAAATTGTGCCTGAAATTGATGCAAAAAACTCAGGGACAACAATTAGAATTGCATCTGGAATTGCAAGTCTGTTTAGAAATGAAATTACGCTGACAGGAGATTCTAGTCTTCAAAAAAGACCAATGCAGCCATTATTAGATGCACTTGAAAGCATAGGAGCTAAATGTGATTCTACAAACGGTATGCCGCCAATTAAAATAACTGGAAAAATTTTAGGTGGAGATGTTTCCATTCCAGGAAATTTTTCTAGTCAATTCATTTCTGCATTGTTAATATGTGCACCGTTAACAGAAAAAGGAATTAATTTAAACATTGAAGGGAATTTAGTTTCAAAACCATATCTCGATGCAACAATTGCAACGATGAGAAATTTTGGAGTTACTGTACAAACATTAATTCCATATAAAAAATACAACATTACACCCCAGATATACAAGTCTTCTATGTTTACAGTTCCGGTAGATTTTTCAAGTTTAGCATTACTACTTTCAGCAGCTGTACTTAATGGAGAAAATGTCGTGATTCATGGCAAATTAGGAAATTTACCTCAAGGAGATGAAGTATTCATAGACATTTTAGAACAAATGGGTGTGAAAGTATCAATAAATAAAGAAGAAATAACAATTTCATCACCAGAAAAAATTAACGGTGGAAAATTTGATTTAAGTAATTCTCCAGATTTACTTCCACCACTAGCAATTTTAGCATTAAAAACAAAAAACCCAATTGAAATTACAAATGTAAAACATGCAAGATTAAAAGAAACAGACAGAATTTCAATTTTAGCAAGAGAGTTAGTAAAGATTGGAATAAAAGTGCAAGAAAAAGAAGATGGATTAATTTTAGAATCATCAAATGAAGTAAGAGGTTCATTGTTGAATTCTGAAAATGATCACAGATTGTTTATGGCATTTTGTATAGCTGGAATGCATGTTGGAAATTGTGTAGTGACAGATCATGAATCAGTTGCAGTATCATATCCAAATTTCATTAATGAGATGAATAAATTGGGTGCAAAAATCACAATCCAATAAAAAATCGATTTTTTAAAAAATTAGTTAAAAGTGGTAAAAGGCGCGACCCTGTATAGAGTGAAAAGCATTCTCCTCACCCGGAACGCCTATGCGCCAATAACATGTATTTTTCGCAGAGCCGCGCAAATCATTTGTTAAGATTTGCATGTTTTTGCATAGATTATGTATGTTATCATCATATTTAAGAATTAATTAAAAATATTACAATAAATTTGGATAAAAAATGAAATATTATACATATTAAAAGCATAAAAAATCATGAAATAATTAAGGATAAAACAGATTAGATTTAATTTCAATAACTAGTAAAAAAATAAGAAATTGAAATACAGTCAAAATAATGTCTAAAACTATCAAGATTACCTAAAAAACTTTCAAAGTTTCAATTATAAGCATCAACTTTCAAGACATTATGTTGCCAGGAAGTTCAATTGGTCAGCGTCTTGTGTTAACTAGTTTTGGTGAAAGTCATGGTAAATCCATAGGAGCTATTCTAGACGGCTGTCCAGCAGGATTAGAAATAGATGAAAAAGAAATTCAAAAAATGTTAGATCTTAGAAAACCAGGTCAATCAGTGATCTCTACACAACGTAAAGAAGGGGATGTTGTCGAAATTATTTCTGGAGTATTTAGAGGATATACAACTGGTGCGCCAATTACAATGATAGTGTGGAACAGTGATCAAAAATCAACAGACTATGAAAATTTAAAAACAAAATTAAGACCAGGGCATTCAGATTATCCTGCAATGGTAAAATATAATCACTTTAATGATTACAGGGGCGGAGGAAGATTTTCAGGAAGATTAACTGCCACTCATGTTATGGGAGGAGCAATTGCAAGAAAATTATTAAAAGTAGCATTAGGTGTTGAAACAAATTCATTTACAACACAAATTGGAAAAATAAAGATGAGTAAAAAATTTGAAGAGAAAATGATTAATTCAATTTATAAAAATGAAGTAAGATGTCCAGAAGAAAACACTGCAAAAAAAATGAAAGCATCAATACTAGATGCTAGAAAAAAAGGAGACTCACTTGGAGGAATAATTGAGTCAATCACTACAAACATGCCAGTAGGGTTAGGAGAACCAATTTTTGGGTCATTGGAATCAGATTTAAGTAAAGCAATATTTTCCATACCATCTGTAAAAGGAGTAGAATTTGGTTCGGGTTTTGAAGGATCTAAATTATTGGGTTCAGAAAATAATGATTTGTACACAGTAAAAAAAGGGAAGATAATTACAAAAACAAATAATTCAGGAGGAATATTAGGAGGAATATCTAATGGCATGCCAATTACAATAAGAATTGCATTCAAACCTGCATCATCGATAGCACAAAAACAAAGTACAGTGGATATTAAAACAAAAAAAATTACAACGCTACAAGTAAAAGGAAGACACGATCCATGTGTAGTTCCAAGAGCACCACCAGTGGTAGATTCGTTAGTAGCTCTAACTTTAGCTGATCATGCGCTTTTAGGCGGAGCAATCAAGCCTGTATTATAACAACATGTCAGATATCAACCAGCTTCGCAACAGAATAGACGAAATCACCATAGAAATGATCAAGATGCTTAAAACTAGAATAGAGATTTCCAAAGAGATTGGGGAAATTAAAAAAAATACAGGAAAAGGGATAACAGATGAAACACGAGAAGACAATCTTCGTTCAAAAGTCATAACATTGTGTAACGAATTGAATTTTGATGAATCGATTGCAACAAAATTTTTAAATTTTTTACTGAATGAATCAATCAAAGAACAATCAAAAAATAAACAAACGCATCTTTCAATTTTTCATAAAGCAAAAACAATGGAACAAGAAGGTAAAAAAATAATCCACATGGAAGTTGGTGAACCTGATTTTTTACCACCCGAAATCGTAAGGAATGCATTAGAAGATGTTTTTGACAAAGGATTTTTAAAATATGGTCAGGCAAAAGGATTACCAGCGTTTAGAGAAGCACTTGCAAAACATTCATCTAAAAAATTTGGCACAAGTGTATCACAAGATAACATAATGGTTAGTCCAGGTGCACGATTTTCAATTTTCACTGCAATTACAACATTATTGAATCCAGGTGATGAATTAATTGTCATTGAACCATCATGGCCAGCATACAAAGAATGTGCATTAAATTCAGGAATTAAAATCAGAGCCATCACTACAACGTTAGAAGGAAAGTGGGAACCAACAATTGAACAAATAGAAAAAGTGGTCAATATAAATACAAAAATGATCGTACTAAACTACCCAAATAACCCAACAGGAAAAATTCTTCCAGAAAAACTACAGGATCAAATTGTAAACATAGCAATAAAAAATAATCTTTACATTCTTAGTGATGAAATTTATTCAGAATACGCGTTTAAAAAATGGAAAAGTATACTTTGTTACAACTATGATAAAAGTATCATCACTCAATCATTTTCAAAATCACATGCAATGACAGGATTTAGAGTAGGATACACGATTGCAAGTCCAGAAATTATCAACATATTATCAAAATTCGAAGCACTTTGTCTAACAAACGTTTCTGAGCCTATTCAGTATATTGCCATGAAAGCATTAGAGGCAGACATATCAAATAATACTAATACAGTACAAACCAGATTAAAGATATTGACTGAAAAAGCAAAAGAGATGAAATTAGATTTTGTTGAGCCAGATGGATCAATGTATCTTTTTGCACGTATCAATCAAGAGGGATTTAATGGCGTAGAATTTGCAAATAATCTTTTAGAAAAAGGTTTGGCAGTTGCACCTGGAGAAGGTTTTGGAGAATACAAAAATTTTATCAGGTTATCTGCATGTCAGAATGAAAAAACACTAATGGAAGGAATGAATATACTTGGTATTATGATGAGAGATAAGCAATGAAAAAGAAAATTACAATAATTGGGGCAGGGGGTCAAATGGGACAATGGTTTGCAAAATATTTTTCGGCTAATGGTTTTGAGGTAACAGGTTTTGATAGTGAAAATAAAATTCAAGGAAAAGGGATTATTCAAGCAAATTCGTTAGTAGGGGGAATTTTAAAAGCAGATTACGTAATATTGTGTACACCAACAAGAAGAACACCAGAGATAATCAGATTAATTGCTAAAGAAATGAAAAGAGGTACATACTTGATTGAAATATCATCAGAAAAATCCAAGGTAGTAGCATCATTATCAAAAATGCCAGCAAAAATTAATCCAATATGTATTCATCCAATGTTTGGACCAGGTGCAAAATCAATTAAAGGACAAAACATAATTTCAGTTCCAATTAAAGATGCAAAAAAAGAATTAGCTGTGGCAAAAGAACTTTTTGATAGTGCAAATTTTGTAACAATTGATGCAGTTGAACATGATAAAAAAATTGCAGTGATTTTAGGATTAACTCATTTAATGAATCTTGTTTTTGCAAATATAATTTCAAAAGATGAAAAAATGTCATTAACAGAAAAAATGTCAGGTACAACTTTTAGAGTTCAAAAAGTTCTAGCTGAAAGCATCATGACAGAATCTCCAGAATTAATTGAAACAATTATTGCCAATCCAGAAATTAGAAGAGTTGCAGAAGAACTTTGGAAGGATATAGGAAGACTTCTTACAGCAGTTCAAGAATCAAAAACAGAAGAAGTGATAGAGTACATCAAAACTTGTCAAGAAAAACTTTCTACAAATACAAACTTGGAAGAATCATATAAAAAATTGACAAAAATGGTAAATGTTATTGAAAAATAAAAGAAATGCGATCAACCAAGATTGTAACATCTTTTATTCAAGATAAAGACAAAGTACTGATTCTCAAACGAAGCGACAAAGTAAAAACTATGAAAGGCCTTTGGGCAGGAATTAGCGGAATTATAGAAAAAAATGAAAATCCATTAACAAGGGCAAAAATTGAAATTTATGAAGAGACAGGTATTTTGGAAAATAAAATTAAACTAGTAAAAGAAACAGATGCATTAAGAGTTAATTCGCCACAGTACGAAAATCACGAATGGGAAATATTTCCATTTTTGTTTAAAGCAGAAAAACCAGAGATCAAATTGAATTGGGAAAATTCAGAATATGCATGGATCAAAATAGATGAATTGAAAAAATACGAAACAGTTCCTAGTCTTGAAAAAGTATTATCAAATTTGTTGTAATTTTTCTTCTTTCTCATATTTTCTTTGTTGTGGCAACATGACATAGACACATGCACCGCCACACATTGTACATGGAACATTATTTCCAAGACGTTGACCAGTACGAGTGTGAATTCTAGCTGCTTCTTCAGGATCAATAGACAATGCGATTTGTTTTTCCCAGTCTAATGTACGACGAGCTTCAGTCATCGCCATATCCCATTTTATTGCTTTATCACGAATTTTTACTAAATCAGCTGCATGTGCTGCAATTCTATAAGCAATCAAACCAGCCTTAACTTCTTCAGCATTAGGCAACGCAAGATGTTCTGAAGGAGTAAGATAACACAGTAAATCAACACCTTCACTTGCAGATACTGCTGCACCAATTGCACTTGCAATATGATCATGTCCAGAAGCAACATCAGTAACTAAGGGGCCTAAAACATAGTAAGGAACATCACCAATTAGTGATTTAGCTAATCTAACATTGGCAGATACTTCATTTAATGGGACATGTCCAGGACCTTCTACCATTACTTGAATATCTTGCTCATGAGCACGCTTAGTTAATTGGGATATATTGATCATTTCTTGAACCTGAAGTTCGTCGTGAGAATCAAGAATGGAGCCAGGTCGTAATGCATCACCCAAACTAAATGTGACATCATATTTCTTTGCAAGTTCTATGAGATAATCATAGTGAGTAATGTATGGATTTTCTTTATCATATTTTAACATCCATGCAGCAGTGATGGTTCCACCCTTACTTACAACACCACCATATCTTTTGACTTTTAGAATTCTTTTTGCAATATCTTTTGTAATTCCACAATGAATGGTGGTATAATCAACACCATCTTTTGCGTTATTTTCAAATGCTTTTAAAAAATCATCTTCATCTAAATTTAAAGGATTTTTATTAACTTCTACACCATGATTGTATGCCTCATAGATCGGTACTGTACCAAATGTAATAGGTGCAACAGATAACAAAGATTGGCGTATTTTTCTAACATCGCCACCATCGCTTAAATCCATCATTGTGTCTGCATGATATTTTACTGCAACCTTAGCTTTTTCTATCTCCTCTTCCAAGTTTACATTAAGTGTGGAAGTACCAATGTTGACATTCACTTTTGTTTTAAGACCTTTACCAATTCCAACGTTGTGAATTTTTTGAGGTCTGACATTATTACTAGGAATTATAATTGAACCACTAGCAATTTTAGGAATCAACCATTCTAAAGTGACATCTTCATCCTTTGCCACACGTTTCATCTCATCAGTGGCAACCCCTCTTCGTGCTGCACTCATTTGAGTACCCATAAGTTATGTATGCATTTGCCTGATTTAAACAATCATGTAGATATAGAAAAATTGTAAAGGACTGGAAATTTACAGACATAATCCTAAAACTTGTGTTTTTTACACATTACATAGCAAATACAATAATTTACAAATTAAACAGTATTTAATAAAAAAATAAGATTCTAAAACTAAGCGTTCAGATTTAATTCGTGTAATTTTATCTAAAATAGGCATAATTATACGCTCAGAGTCATCAGAATTATGAAAAATCCCTTTGATTTCACTAAATTAATTCTACGGTCAAAACTCGAGTTCTGTATTTTCTAAGGTAGCAGCGTTATATTTTAAGAGATTCAAAATCATTCAAGTATTCTATTTGGATGAACTCCATGTTTCAGTAATACTATAAGAAGAATTAGAGACAAAATATTTTTTACCGCATTTGAAGCACTGCCAAAGAAAAACATTGTCAATTTTTTTCTGATATTGCATGGGCAACAAACACGAAGTACACAATAACTCCTCAGGGGTTTCATTAGATATTGGAATTTTTTTTTCATTCAAATTAATAAATAAAAATTAGTTTAGATCTATAAATGCTCTATCATAATCATAAATCAAATCAGAAAACAAGAGATATCAAAAAACAAAACCAGAAAGAAAAATAGATTAGGACAAGGGTCTTGAGAAAACAGTGTGAATTTACTGTCAATAGGCGGCTCTGACCCATCATCAGGAGCAGGAATACAAAGCGACATCAAAGCATTTGAGTCACTAAATGCATATGGGTTAACAGTAATCACAGCAATAACAGGACAAAACACCACCAAATTTGGAATGGTGGAACCAGTATCACAGAAAATGTTAAAAAATCAGATTGATTCGATAATGTCAGATTTTAAAATTGATGGGATTAAAATTGGAATGGTATACAATTCAGAAATAATAAAAACAATTCATAGAGAATTAAAAAATGAAAAAATCCCAATCATCATAGATCCAGTGATAAAATCCACTACAGGAGGTTTACTGATTGAGAAATTATCTGTAAATGATTTTAAAAAATATTTGATTCCATTAGCCACAGTAATTACACCAAACAAATTTGAGGCTGAATTTCTATCGAAAATTAAAATTAACTCAAAAGATTCACTTCAAAAAGCTGCTCAAAAAATTCAAAATATGGGTGCAAAAAATATTGTAATCACAGGAATAGAAACTAAAAATAACACAATATCAGATTTCATACTAGAAAAAGAAAACCAATATACAATATCAGGTAAAAAAATTCCAAAAAGTAATCACGGCAGTGGATGCAATTATTCATCATCATTATTATTTTCAATAGTAAGAGGAGATAAACTGAAAGATGCAGTAAAATTTTCAAAACAATTCACATATAATTCAATTAATGATGCAAAAAAAATTGGACGTGGAATATCAATTACACAAACAAAAAACAATGACAAGATTCATACAGAATTAACTAATGCGATTAACAAATTTACAGAGATTAAAGACATTTACAAGTACATTCCTGAATGTCAAACAAATTTTGTTTTTTCAAAGAAAAATCCAAAGTCAATTAAAGATGTTTTAGGAGTTTCAGGGAGAATAGTAAAAACAGGAAATAATGTGACTGTTGCAGGAGATTTATTGTATGGGGGATCAAAACATGTTGCAACTGCATTAATTACATTAAATAAAAAATTTCCAGAAATAAGTTCAGCAATCAATTTAAAATACGATAAAGAAATAATTTCAAAATTAAATAAATCAAAATTACTTATTACTAGTTATGATAGAAGTGTAGAACCAAAGATGGTCAAAGACAAAGATGGGTCTTCTGTAAGTTGGGGAATAAAACATGCAATAAAAAACTCAGAAAAACCACCAGATGTAGTTTACCATAAAGGAGATTTTGGAAAAGAACCAATGATAATAATTTTTGGTGAAACACCTGCATTAATAATTGAAAAAATTTCAAAATGGATTATTTAATTTTAAAATATTATAGATTTACACACTTGAACATAAATAGTCATATATCAAATAGAAATTTGTGAAAGCAGTAATTCTGGCAGGGGGGCTAGGCACAAGATTGCAACCATACACTACATTTCTTCCAAAGCCAATGTTGCCATTGGGGGAAAAACCAATTCTAGAGCATTTAGTTGATTGGTCAAGAAAAAATGGGATAAAATCAATTGTATTATGTGTAAGTTATCTAAGAAAATCAATTGAAGATTATTTTGAAGATGGTAAACGTTTTGGAGTAAGTATAGAGTATGCAGTATCAAATCGACCGTTAGCTACTGCAGGCCAACTCAAAACAGCAGAAAAATTTATCGATGACACTTTTGTTTGTATGTATGGAGATTCAATATTTGATTTTAATTTACGTAATATGATAAAACAGCATAAACAAAAAAAATCATTTGTTACGATGAGCTTGTATGAATACAAAACAAATTTACCGTATGGAGTAATTGAGACTAAAAATGGTAAAGTAGTTGCTTGGAATGAAAAACCAGAAATCAAAGCAAACATAAACATGGGATGTTATGTAATGCAACCAGAAATAATGAACCTAATTCCAAAAA
Source organism: Nitrosarchaeum sp. (assembly GCA_042138315.1). GTDB lineage: Archaea > Thermoproteota > Nitrososphaeria > Nitrososphaerales > Nitrosopumilaceae > Nitrosarchaeum. Next base: position 8,143 of record JBHIUL010000006.1, on the reverse strand, counting down.
ATATACCATATGGAATGGATGACGTGATCAAAAAAGCCATGGCTAAAAAGAAATTGGTAAGCAGTATGGTTTCTAAAAAAGGATTTCTAGATATTGGAAACAAAGCATCATATAAAAAAGCAAATCAAGAATTTCTTCAAAAACTAGGAAATATTTGAATTAAAAAATGAGTAACATAACAATTAGAAAATTACAAAAAGAGGATCTACAAAATGGTTTTTTGCTTACATTGGATTCACTTCGTCAAGCAAGTGATATCGATAAAAAAAAGGCAGAAAACATATTTGATAAAATAAATTCTAATGCAGATTATTTCATTGCCATAGCGATTGTAGATGGGAGGGTTGTAGGGTCAACTACACTTCTAATAGAAACTAAATTCATCCATAATGGAGGTAAAGTTGGCCATATTGAAGATGTGGTTGTAGATAAAAAATATCAAAGAAAAGGAATTGGAGAGGAAATTATCAAATATCTCTTAAAGTACGCAAAAGAGAATGGATGTTACAAAACTATTTTGGACTGTAGTGATGAGGTAAAGCCATTTTATGAAAAATTAGGCTTCAAACATAATGCAAATGCATTAAGATTTGATCATGTTTAGAAATATTCTTTTTTTGGACGTTTCTTAGTGGATTTGAAAAGAATAATTCCAACTATCATTACAGATACAGAAATGCCCATGAAAAGCGGTGGCGTTATAATTACAGCATCCACCATATACGAATCTGGAAGTTTATCTAATAGAGTATAACAATACATCATCCCAATAAACAAAATAACTCCACCAGCAATAATCAATGCACCAATTTGCTTAGAACCATATCGTTTAGACAGAATAAATGAAAGTGCAGCTAAAATAGATGCTGGTGCAACCCCGATAGAAATGAATTGAAGTATTTTAGGAGTAGGTTCAAACGCAATAGGAAATTCAACATTTAATGGAGTCATCATAAAATGAAAAATTGAAACTATTTCGCCAACAAACATTGCAAACAATCCAACACTTGTAATTGCAGTCCATTTTTCTAGAGCCATCACATTAACAAAAGATAGTTGATAATTAAACTATTCAAACAATGCCAACCAAATTGGCCAATTCTTTTCTACAAGACACACCAAGCTTTTCTGCTGCCTGTTCTGGCGATAAATCATTGAGGAAAATACCATAACCACGCTCAAGACCAGACCACGGTTTAGTTATTGGGTAAATTTCAATATGCCAATGAATTTGTCTGCTATTTTTCTTTTCAGGAGATAAATGAAATACCATATTATATGAAACATCTTTAATTGTTTTTGATAAACCGCCAAGTGTGGCACGTAAAATAAGAGATAAATCATTGATTTCTTTTTGAGTGATTTTTGAAAAACTAGTAGTATGTTTTTTGGGAGAAATACAAAATTCAAATGGGTATGATGGTGCCCAAGGACAGTATGCAATAAAACCCTCAGTTTGAATAACTTGCCTAGGACCACCCATTTCCTCATTAACTATTTGACACATTGGGCATACTCCTTTTTCATTAAGAATTTTGTAAGATGCTTCTGCCTCTTCTTCAATAACTGGAGGGATAGTCGAAAATGTCAAGATGTTAAGATGAGGGTGAGGGTTTTGACTTCCAGCTGATTCACCCTGATCAGCATAAATTGAAACGTATGTCACACCCTTTTGAGTATAAAGCCATCGTAATCTATCCTGAACAACTACAAGAATATTTGACCATTGTTCTGTATCAATAGTTGCCAGAGTATCCTTTTCTTTAGGAGATGCAACTACAATGTAATGATAACCGTAAGATGGTTCACTGTAATGAGGTCTATCACTGTATGTGTTTTCAGTTTCAATTGAAACTATTGGATTTTTACTTTCAAAAACTCTAATCGACCAACCTTCAACATGTTCATCTTCACTGTCTTGTAGACGTTGTAACATGCCGTCTTTTGCAACTAATGAAAGAACAGATGGATTTGTCATGGATTCATTTCCAGGAGCAAATGGAGATTTCTTGGGATCAATTACTTTGTCATCTTTTTTAGCGACAATCATGAAACGCTCAGAAACATAATCTTTGCGCATGTCCCCCATAATGCATACTTGCAGTTTAAGTATGTTAAAACGTTTTCCAACACAGTAAAAAATAAAAAAAATAAATATAAAACAAAATTCTAAGAAAGTTTTCCAATCATCAAGAGCTCAATAACATTAAGTAAAAATAATTAGAGATTTTTGTATGATAAAAGATATTTTTTGATCGCATATTTTTATGCAAGATTTAAAGGAGAGCATAAAAAAGTTGGAAAATATGAGTGACATTAAAAATTCTGACATTCATATGATTTACGTTCTTTTAGATGGGGTTGGAGATCTACCACATCCTGATTTAGATGGTAAAACACCTTTAGAGGCTGCAAATACACCAACTCTCGATAAATTAGCACAGAATGGAGTTATTGGAGAAGTAATTTCAGTAGGAAAAGGAATTGCTCCAGAATCAGATATAGCAGTATTCAACATGTTAGGATACAGATTTCATCATGTAGACTATGCAGGTAGAGGAGTCATAGAAGCAATCGGTGTTGGAATTGATTTCAAAGATGGAGACTTGGCATTGAGAGGAAACTTTGCAACATTAAATGATGAAGGAGCGATAATAGATAGAAGAGCAGGAAGAAACATAGAAAAAAGCGATGCAGATGGAATAGCAAAAGAGATTGAAAATAAAATTAAATTTTCATATCCAAATACATCTGTAGTTGTATCACCAACAATAGGACATAGAGTAACAGTAAGAATTAGAGCAGAAAATGAGAAGCTATCTTCGCAAATAACCAATACAGATCCAGCATATGCTAGAGTAGACGGAATGGGAATAGCAAAGGCTGTTGGAGATTTTTTGCGAATTGAAAAATGTTTACCTCTTGACGAGACAGAAACTGCCAAGAAAACTGCAAAATTAGTTAATGAGTTTACAGAGCAATCACTAAAAATAATGAAAGAAAGTTCCATCAATAAAAAAAGAAATGAATCTAAAAAGAAAGCATTGAGTTGTATTTTACTACGAGATGCAGGAAACAAATACCCAGATGTAAAACCTATCAATGAAATGTATGAGATGAATTTTTCATGTATTGTAGATATGCCAGTAGAACTTGGAATATCAGAAGTATTAGAAATGAAAGGATTTGCAGCAGGGGGATTAACAGACTATGAAGAAAAAGCTAAAGTGGCTGCAAAAGCAATGGAAACAGAAAACGCAATTTATGTTCACATTAAAGGTCCAGATGAATTTGGACATGATGGAGATGCGATTGGAAAAATGAAAAACATTGAAGAGATAGACAGACGATTTTTTAAAACATTACTTGAAAATATTGACCCTGCCAAAGTTGCAATTGTTATTTCTGCAGATCATTCAACACCATGTATCAATAAAGGACATAGCGATGATCCAGTACCAATTTTGGTATCAGGGAAGTTTATCAAAAATGATGGGACAACAAGAATGACTGAAAAACAAGCAAAGAAAGGAAAGATAGGATTGATACAAGGTGCAGATGTAATAAAAACATCCATTAGTTTAATTAAATCTCAAATATAACCAACTCTTTAGTTTTTTGCATTTCTTTTATTTTATTTCGAATTCTATCAACATTAATGCCACCATATACAGCTGGGGAATCGCCTAATTTTTCTAATGCACGACTCAGCATACCTACACCTATACTATGTTCATCTTTTTGTTGGTGAGCAAAAGCTACTGCAAGTAAAATAATTCCTTGTACAAGTTCTTTTTCTTTACCATAACATTGTTTCCAAACACCTTCTAAAGATTCATGACTTTCCCAAAATCGTTCATTATTAAAATAAAAAATTCCATCTTTGATCCCATCTTCCTTTCCAATTTTTTCTTCAAACACATGTCGTGCATTATCAAGTTCACCAATTGATCTTAATTTGTCAATCAACACATCCAGATCATCAGGATTAACAGAGACATCAAATTCTACAAATGTACTTGCGACACGAGCAACTCGAACTGATGCATGCATGTCAGAGCAAAGATCTCTAGCTCTGTGAACAAGAGCACGTGAATCAGTAGGGAGATAATTGTTATTTTTTAGATGGATCATGTATCGTTCCATATGAGAATTTGACTGGATTTTCATAAATTTGTTCTCTATTTTCAATCAAGGTTTATATGAAATATCTTAAGGATTTTGGATACATGTCTATTATTCAGACGGTAAATGACGTAAATAACGCCTTCTTATCCAGAAGAGAGTTAATTTGCAATTTTACTGGATTGGGAGGAAAACTCAAAAAACTTGAAGCGGTGGATATGGTCACAAAAGAATTCAAGTTATCAGGAAAAGTTGTAATTCCAATGAGACTACAAACTCATGTAGGAAAACCATTGATTACAGGTACTTTCTATGTTTATGATGATGAAGTACTTGCAAAAAAACACATCAACCCAGTAATAATGGAAAGACTTGGAAAGGCAAAAGCAAAACTAGCTGAATCAGAAAAAGATGAAGCTGAAAAAGTAGAAGATGAATCAAAATCGGAGAAATCTGAATAATGGCAGCAAAAAAAGCTTCAGCTGGAAAAAAAGGTTCTAGCCCAAATGTTTACAAATATTTTAAAATCGAAGGAGATAAAATAACAAGAGGTAGAAAAATTTGTTCTAGATGTGGTAAAGGAGTATTCATGTCTAAACATAAAGACAGAAACACATGTGGAAAATGTGGATTAACTGAATTTAATCAATAGAATTTTTTAGAAAAAAATTATTTAATTTAGAAATAAAAATGTAGGATCAAAGTCTAATACAAGACATTAGAAAAAGATCAAATAAAACATAATAATAAGATAAATTGGAATAAAATGAAATAGAGAAAAATGGATTACGAAAAATTATGCGATAGGGTATTAGATTTAGATTCAAACATTAGATTCGCAGGAGTGTTAGATGCTAAAGGAGATCTAATAGTAGAAAAAAATCGAGATGATGCACAATTACTTAATCCAGATGAAGTGAAAATGTCTATCCATTATACTTTTGAGATATGGACACGTTTTCAAAATTTATCATACAAATTTGGTAAAGGAAAATTATCAATTGCAGAATTTGAGAATGTTACATTGATTAGTTTGGGTCTAAACGGAAAACTGTTTTTATTTAGTACAGAACCAGGTGCAAATTACACAGATATAATATCTAAAACAAATGAAATGATTGCAGATTTTCAGAAATAATCAAGCATATCAGAATATACAAAAAAGTCGAATAGTTTCAATAGAGTTTTTTGGTACGAATTTTAGCACTTTTTTGTTCTAATTGGTCAATTTTATGCAAAAATGCAGGATCTAGTTTTATTTTAGATAATGATTCCGCAGATAATTTTACAGTATTAGCATCAAGAGAGATATTTATTTTTGGAAGATTTTTTTCTAACCAGAATTTTATCACTTTATCTTCTAATTTATGATCACGAAAGCCTGCTGGAAAACGCTTAGTGATATGATCTAAGAGAGTCCTATCTTTGAATACTGCCTTAGATTCGAATAATCTTGTTTCGTCAGCATATACACTTTCAAATAGATTTCCAGATATTTCATCTGAAAGTAAATCCATTTTAGAGATTTTTCGTGTCAATTCTAGAAAGTGTAAAAATTCATGTGCCAAAATTGCATGTATAGTACCTTTAAGACCATATGCAACTAAAGGTGCAGAAATTTGAATTACAACATGAAATTTATCATCAAAAAATACTGGAATAGTACGAGCAAATAATATTCCAAATTCATAAGAATTTGGGCTAGAAGATGAAACAATGATTGATGGTTCGACATAAGCTGTAGGATAACGTATTCCAGATGCTTTTTCAATTCGATTAATACCATCAACAATTAGAGGAAAGCGTTTTACAACTAGATCATACACATCGTCTGGAATTAATCCCTTAAGATGTGCCTCTTTCATTCGTATTAACGGATCCATTACATAATCTCGAGAAAGTAGAATGTAAAAAGGTTAATCCTATCTAGATTTTGGTTTTCCTGATTTTGCTGTCTTTTTTCTACGTCGATCAGCTCTTTGATCTGCATGTCTCTTATGTTTACCTTTTTTTCGTATGGGCATGAATAAGGTAAAAAATCAGGGATTAGTTAATTGTTATCATTTTAGGTCAATTTCAAGAAAATCAAACGATAAACACGTACATTTATCATTCATAATTTGACTTATTCCAGGAGTCACATCATCTCCATCAACAAACCGTTTCACAGGCAATCCACCTTCTGCTCTAAAAAACAAAGTAAAATCATTTTTTGAAGTCTTTTTGTATTTTAAATCAGAGATTATTTTTTCAGTTCGTTTTCCAGACTTTTCATAAAC
>JBHIUL010000006.1:0-1639 GCA_042138315.1 Nitrosarchaeum sp. | reverse complement strand
CCAGAACCTAAAACTAAACTAGATTTATCCTCTCCTCCAACCCAAGTAAATTTGGCAGTGGTACCTCCAAATTTATTAAAAAGGAATTCAGAAATTTTACCTTCAACGCTATCATATTCAGAGATACCATGAAAATTACAACCTCTGCAGCCTTTACCAGAACAATTAACACATGGTTTTTGTTTTTGAGGCAAACCTCGTTCGATTTTTGTATATCTTCCATGCAATAGCAATGGTTTTGAACGGAGTTGACAAGATTCATCTTTAAAGTTAATTGTGAATGTTAGATCAGGGTTTAGAAAATCAATTGTTTTCTTTGTTTTTTTGATGAATGATTTTCCTAGTTCTTTTGTAATATCAGTTTTAACACTATCAATTCCTTTTAGTTTGTATTTTGATCTAATGCAATCATCACGATCTACAATAGAAGGTTTGATTAAAGCCCCAACAACCATAGTAGAGAAATCATATTGTGAAGAATGATCCAACATTAATTTCAAATACGGTGCAAGATTATCCAAGAGATTTTTACAAATAAAACATTTTTTAGAAGAGCGCTTTAGAGTATTTTTTAATTTTTTTCCAAGCAGTTTATTTGAAGAAAGATTCATTTGTTTAGAGAAAAGCCTTCCTAAACAGCTATCACACAAATCATAATTTATCATAATTTGATTTGCAATAGGAATAATTTCTTTGAAGTTAGTCATTGTAATTCAAGAGTTTTATTAAACAAGTAAAAAGTCTAGCCAAAACCCATACGACGAAGTGTACCTTGCATCTGTCTTCCTTTTGATGCCTTCATCATATTTTTTGAATTTTTATAATTTTTGAGAAGTTCTTTAACTTCATGTTCAGGCCATCCAGAACCTCTTGCAATTCTTTTAATTCTAGATGAATTCAAAATATCAGGATCTGCTTTTTCGGTCTTAGTCATACTTTGAATAATAAAACGCCATTTTGAAACTCTTCCTTCCATTTGATCTAATTGATCATCTTTTACCATACCTGAAAGACCAGGCATGTTATCAAGAAATCCTTTCAGTGAACCAACTTTAGTCACTTCTTCTAATTGATAGAAAAAATCATCCATGTTCATTTTTCCACTGGAAATTCGTTTTAATCGTACATCATCACCTTCGTTTTCTAATCGCTTTGCCAAATCCAAGACTGCTTGAATATCACCCATTCCAAGTAATCTGCCAACAAATCTAGTTGGTGAAAATTTTTCTAAATCATCAATTCGTTCTCCGGTTCCAACATACATAATTTGAGCACCAGTAGCTGCAGAAGCTGCGATTGCACCACCACCTTTTGCAGAGCTATCTAATTTTGTAATTATAATTCCACCGACAGGGATTGTTTTATGAAATGCTTCAGCTTGATTGAAACATTGTTGGCCAATTGTTCCATCAATAACGAGTATTGCAAGATCTGGATCAGCAACTTTGTTAATTTGTTCCATTTCTGCCAATAGATCTTTTTCTTCTTTATGTCGTCCAGCAGTATCAATTATAATAACATCCAAAGGTAATTCTTCAAAATGTTTTAAACCATTTTTTACTATGTTTGGGGAATCTTTGTTATTGGGCTCACCATAAACTTCAACGTTAGATTTTTCACACATGGTTCGTAATTGAAC
>JBHIUL010000005.1:0-26920 GCA_042138315.1 Nitrosarchaeum sp. | reverse complement strand
TGTGTTTTTCAAAAATATCTATGACTTTTTTAGTGGCATAAATTTCGCATATTGCCGTAAATAATTTCATTTCATATAATTTCATGTTATCTCAATGTCTCCATTATGGAAAGAATACCTGTCGAACTTAAATCATTATGTAAAAACACAGATAATGCAAAAAGAATAGGTATGTTTACAATAATATTGAATGGAAAAGTTATTCCTAGTGAAGTAGTAAGATAAAGACTGGGATTTGCTTTAGGCAATGCAGTTCTCAATACCGCTGGGGCTGCAATATATGATGCACTTGCAAGTAATAAACCAAATAAAAGAGAACCACCAACACTAAGACCAATATTAGTGGCAACAAACACTCCCAAACTTCCAGTAAATATTGGAATTATAATTGCAAATAACAACAAAAATACTCCATTCTTTTTAATTACATCTAATCTTTGAGCAGCTATGATTCCCATTTGTAAAAGATAAATCGATAGTACACCAATAAATGCATCTTCATAAACAATCTTGATTTTCTGAAAACCATCATAACCAATTAAAAATCCAATAACGATTGTGCTTAGAAGTATGAGTATTGCCTGACCTGTAATTGTTTCTTTAATTGTATCTCTAAATTTTACATTTTCTGTTGGTTGAGTTATTAATTCTGTAATTTTTTCTTTATCTTCTATCTGCGTTTTAGAATCTGATTTAGTATTTTTTAATTTACTTGATTTCACCGTAGCTATATTTGCTAACATTAACCCCATTATCAAGCCTGTTGGCTCTAAAACCGCCAAGATTGCAGCCATAAAACCTTCTGCTTCAATTCCCTGAGTTCTTAAAAAAGATAAACCTACAGAGAATGTTCCAACACTGACAGAACCGTAAGTACCAGCTATTGCTGCAGAATCAAAAATATTTAGTTTTCCTATTCTGCGTAAAATTTGGTATTTGAAAATTACAAATAATATTGTCATTCCTACTGCTGCACCAAGTGGAATGATCATGCTTTCTAATCCGACCTTTCGCATTTCAATTCCACCATGTAGGCCAATTGCTGCAAGAAGGTAGATTGAAATGATAGTAATTATTTGATCAGGAATTTTTAAATCAGATTTAATTCGTACAGCTATAATTCCAAGAATAAAGAACAAAACAAGTGGTGTTAGAATAGTAGATTGTAGAAGATTTACAATTTCTAATTCGAATCACCAGGAAAAACTAATACAAATTTGTTTTTCATTATTTAATCCGGTTTAAGTATAATTTTGCCAAAGAAATTTCCTTTTAGCATTTTTGTATGAGCTTCTGCTGCTTTTGAAAATGGGTAGACGGAATCTATTTGAGCTTTGATCTTACCCTTTGCCATCCATGCAAGTCCTTCATCCATCTCTGCTTTTGTTCCTTGAGTGGAACCAAGAACATTAATGCCTTTAAAGAAAATTTGGCGAATATCGATTTTTGGGAAATAACCAGTCGTTGCACCACATGTAACTAAAGTTCCACCATAATTTAGTAATGAAAGTTGTTGATTAAAATGAGTCTCGCCAATATGATCAAATGTAAGATCTATTCCAGGCCTTCTTCCTGTTTTTGCAGCAATCTCTTTTGTAATTTTAAAGACTTCTTTTGACCAGTCTTCTTTTCTATGATCTACTGCATAATCTGCACCTAATTCTTTACATTTAGATAGTTTATCTGGACTTGCTGTTGCAATTACTGTACAATTATAGAGTTTAGCAATTTGAATTGCAAAACTACCTACTCCTGAACCTCCACCCATAATCAAAACAGTCTGACCTGGTGTGATTTTTGCTCTTCCAACTAACATATGCCATGATGTTAGAATTGTCATAGATGCAGCTGCAGCATCTTCATAAGAAACACCTTGTGGAATTATTGAGACATTTGTTTCTGGTAAATGAACTAATTCACTATATGCACCCCAAAGAGGACCAGTTTGAAATCCCCAAACTTGTCTCTTTGTACAATCATATTCTCTACCTGCCATACATAATTCACATACTCTACAAGACAGATTTGAATGAGATACTACTCTATCTCCTACTTTGATATTTTTTACATCTTCACCAATAGCTACAACATCTCCTGCAGCATCAGAGCCAGAAATATGTGGTAATGGTTGAGCAAGAGGCTCACCCCTCATCCCCCAAATATCGTTATAGTTAAGAGCTGCTGCTTTAAGTTTGAAAACAACTTCATTTGCTTTTGGTTTTGGATCAGGAATATCTTTTACCTTAAGTATTTTTGCAAAATTGTCATCTGGAGCATATTCGTCATATACTACTGCTTTCATAATCAAATTTAATCACTTTTGTATATTATGGTTGCGTTTACGTTGTCTTACATTGTGTTATTGGCATTTTATCTCAACTACCAAAAATATTTCTAAGAGAAATTTTTGAAATTTCTAGGATATTTTTATTCATATTATGTAACTTTTGTAATATTATCTAATTCTGAAATGATATTCAAATTAGAAAATTAATAATGAAATTCTTGATGATAATTCAGAAATAAAAATTGATTTTTAACATGATATTAAAATATGTAAAATTTAATTTACTCTAAAGGAAAAATCACTACTATTGAATTTTTACTACATTTTACTTCTAATGGTTTTTTTATTATATCTTCAAAAAGTGCCGTGATCAATGTTCTTACATACATTGACCATTTTTTCCCTAAATCATGTTGTATTTTAAAAATGTAAGAGTTTTTAGTTCTTTCAAATCCATGTTGCATCCAAGCCACATTAAGCCATGCTCTAAGTATTTCTATAAAATCATCTACAGTATATTCTCCTTTCATAAATTTTAAAATATCTGAAAATGTTTCTTTTTCAATCTCCTTTGCTAAATGAATTATTTCATCTTCTGTCATTCCATGAAGTGCTGCTTTAACAAATGGTTTTGTCATTGGTAAAAGTCCAGCTTTTCTTTCATATTTTCCCCACAATACATGATTTGACAAAACTTTTGAAACAAGAAAACTAAAATTGGTCTTATCGTTTTTTGCTTCATCTTTTAATTCATCAATTAATTCAGAATCTAAACGAACAGTAACTGAATCTGTTTTCTTAATATCGTTACTCACATCCATTATATTGACTTTTTTTATTAAGTAAAAAACTTTCGTGTATTATTAATTTTATTTAATTAAAATTTTTGGCATAAAATAATTTCAAAAATTATTTTAATACTAAATCAACTATAAACTCCTAATTTATACAAAAATCATAATTAAAAACCACCAATCATGTATCTACAAAACCATCAACTCAAAATGTAAGCATATCACCAAAAATTTATCCATTCTTAGAAAAAATGATTAAAACAAAAATGTCTACAGTTCAACCTTACAAAAAACTACTCATAAAATTCCTTTAGGTGCTGTTATGTTCTTGAAACTTGTAGAAATATCCTTTCTAGCGGTCATTTTCTTTTATAACTAATAGTAAATTTCTTAAAAACTACCATTTTCTAATTACAGGTTCTAAATTGAAGACTCTGAAAGTTTAACTTAATATAAGGAAATTCGAGACCGATCACATTGACTTTCAATAAAGGTTCATTGATACTAATCGATTATACTGCTAAGGTTAAAGATAGTAATGAAATTTTTGATACCACTATAGAAGAAGATGCAAAAAAACATTCTATTCATGAATCAAATGTGAAATATCAACCAAAACTTGTTTCAATTGGTGAGGTATCATATCCAGTTCTTAAAGGATTAGATGAAGCCCTAGCTAAAACAACTGTTGGAGATAAACTTACAATTGAAGTTACACCAGACAAAGGCTTTGGTGAAAGAGACTCTGGTAAAGTTAGAATGATTCCTATTAGGAAACTTGGTGAAGATGCAGAAAAAGTTTCTGTAGGCGACACAATCGAAGTTGATAATAAAAGAGGAATTATACGATTTATTGGTTCAGGAAGAGTACAAATAGATTACAATCATCGATATGCAGGAAAAACAATTCTTTATGATGTTAACGTAGTAAAATCACTTGATTCACCAAATGATAAAGTAGATGGAATTCTAAAAAATAGATTACCTTTAGAAGATTCTAAAATTACATTTGAATTAAAAGACAAAGAAGTAAACATTACAATTCCTGAAGAGATCTTAAGAGCAGATGGACTTCAAATAATGAAACATTTTATTCAATTAGATATTTTCAAATTTGTTCCATCTTTAGATAAAGTTAATTTTATTGAAACACATCTAAATAAACAAACTCAAACAAAGAAACCTGAAACTAAAGAACCAAAAACACCTGAACCAAAAACTGCTTAAATCAAATCACATTCGTAATTTTTGCAAGATTCAATGCTTTTCTCTCTGTCATATCAATTTCTTTTAAAATAGTATATCTTTCTGGTCTTAGTTCTTGTGCAATCATAAGAGCAGTAACAACCTCATCTGATTTCAAACCAACTTGTTTAGCTGATGTTGGTGCACCTACATCTTGCAAAGTTTTTGTAATTTTTTTCCAATCTTGACCTTGTAACTTGGCCATCATAATAGAACCAATTCCACATTTTTCTCCATGAAGTCCTTTTCCAGGAGCAATCTTATCTAATGCATGAGAAAAAAGATGTTCTGCTCCTGAACATGGTCTGCTACTACCAGCAATACATGATGCAACTCCTGCACTAATTAGTGCTTCAACAATTATTCTTACATCAAGTCCATTCTTAGCATAATAACTTGAATTTTCCATAACTATTTTTGCACTCATCAACGCTAAATCTGCTGAATATCTTCCATAATATTCACCAGTTTTTTCATGTCCTAATTGCCAATCTTTAACAGCTATGATATTTGCAATAAGATCTCCACAACCGCTTGCTAAAAGTTTTGCAGGAGCTTTACGTATTATATCAATATCGACAAATACTCCTAATGGAGCAGATGCAACAATTGAATGTGGTTTATCACTAATTACAGAAACAAATGGACTTGCCATTCCGTCATGTGATGCAGCAGTAGGTACACTCACAAACGGTTTGCCAAGATTATACGCGATCATTTTGGCAGTATCTACAGAACGACCTCCTCCAATACCTGCAATAAGATCACTTTCATCTTTTTTTACATCTTTTTGAATTTGATTAATAGCTGTAATTGTATTGTCACCAGACATATGCCAAACAAATTTTATTTTTTTAGTTTTGAGTGAATCTTCAATTTTTTTCTTAATAATCTTCTTTACATTCATTCCACTTATCAACGAAATTCTTTTTGATTTATTGAGAGAATTTACAAATCTTCCAAAACCCCCTATGTTTTTCTCTCCAATTTCAATGAGCCTAGGCAATTCCATTGTATGTGATTGCATACGATCATGACTTTTTTGTCATTATTTATCATTTCAACAGAACAAAAAGTTATTTAAAAGGGTCCCATGCATTCATTATATCTCTAATAGGTGTATTTTGTCAAATAACGTTGAAGAAAAAATTTTGCATGGGACTACCACTGTAGGTATCAAGGCTAAAGACGGTATTGTATTATGTGCTGATATGAGAGCCAGTGCTGGTTACTTTATTGCAAACAACAATACTATGAAAATTCAAAAAATTGATGAACACGCAGGCTTAACTTTAGCTGGTGGAGTAGCTGATGCACAAAACATTGTAGATATTCTTCGCTATCATTCAAATCTACATAGAGTAGAAAAACAAGGACCAATTTCAATTCATTCTTTAGCTCGACTTTGCTCTCTCATATTTCATCAAAATCGTGGTTATCCGTTTATGGCAGATATTCTTGTTGGTGGTTATGATGCTAATGGACCTGCATTATTTAACATCGACATGTTTGGTTCAGTTGAAGAAAAATCTTATGTTACAACAGGTAGCGGTTCTCCTGTAGCTTATGGTTTGTTAGAAGAAGAATATAGATCTGATCTAACAGTGGAAGAAGCAAAAAAAATAGCTCTAAGAGCAGTAAAAGCCGCAATAGTTAGAAACATTGGTACTGGTGATGGAATTAACATCGCAGTTATGGATAAAGACGGATTCCGTCTATTGACCGATGAACAAAAAAAATCAGTCATCGAACTTTAGTGATTTAATGCAAAGAAAACAGCAACAAAAAGAATTACCTCCTAGCCAAAATATGATGGCCACCATACTGCAAAGTATACCCAAAGAAGCTAAGGTAACAAAAATAGAATACGAAGGACCAAGAATTGCACTATATACAAATTCACCGCGTTATCTAATGGAAAACAATGAAACAATTTCAAATCTTGTTAATATAATAAAAAAAAGAATTGTTGTAAGGACTGATGAATCTATTAGAAAATCAGAAGAAGATGCTAGAAAAATTTTAGCAGAATGTATACCTAAAGATGCAAATTTTCAAGGAGCCTTTTTTGATACTGCTACAGGTGAAGTTTCCATTGAAGCTAAAAGACCTTGGTTACTACAACGAGATGCTAAAGAATTCAATCATGCTGAAATAACTGAAAAAATAGGTTGGAAATTACGTATTAGAAAAGCAACTACAATACCCTCACGTACTATTCAAACAATAAACGCAAATCTCAAACTTACATCTGCTGAACGAAGCAAACAGTTCAAACAAATTGGAGATGAGATATTTAGACCTCGATTAGCACAAAAATCAGAAGTATCTCTCATTACTTTAGGTGGCTTTAGTCAAGTAGGAAGATCTTGCATGTTATTATCAACTCCTGAAAGTAAAATCTTAGTTGATTGTGGTATTAATCCTGGTGCAAAACACCCAATGGATTCATTTCCTAGATTGGATTTTCTTGATATTACATTAGATGAGCTTGATGCAATAGTAATTGGTCATGCTCATTTAGATCATACTGGATTTCTACCTGCATTATGTAAATTTGGTTATAAAGGACCAATCTATTGTACTGAACCTACACTTCCAATGATGAATCTCATACAATTAGATGCAATCAAAGTTGCTGCAGCACAAGGTAGAACACCATTGTATGCAGAAAGAGATGTTAAACAAATTATGAAACAAGCAATTACTTTACCATATAGTACTGTTACCGATATTTCTCCTGATATTAAACTAGTTTTTGCAAATGCAGGTCATATTTTAGGTTCCGCATTATGTCATTTTCATATTGGAAATGGAGATCATAATTTTGTTTATTCTGGTGATATTAAATTTGGAAAAAGTATTTTATTTGAAGCGGCAAGCTGGAATTTCCCTCGCGTGGAAACTTTATTGATTGAAAGTACATATGGTGCAAAAGAAGACATTCAACCAACTAGACAAGAAGTAGAATCTGCTTTCATTAATGCAGTGAATAACACTCTTGCTGATGGGGGAAAAGTTCTCATTCCTATTCCTGCAGTTGGGCGTGCTCAAGAAATTATGATGGTAATTGATCATTACATGAAATCAGGTGAAATGGTTGAAGCACCAGTTTTTACAGAAGGTATGATTTCTGAAGCTTCTGCAATTCATGAAGCATATCCTGAATATTTAGCTAGAGAACTAAAACAAAAAATTCTGGAAACTGATGATAATCCATTCGATTCAGAATACTTTACAAATATTGAACATGCAGATGCACGGGAAGAACCAATGAGAGATAATTCACCATGTATTATTTTAGCAACATCTGGAATGTTAGAAGGTGGACCTGTTTTAGAATATTTCAAAAATATTGCACCTGATAAAAAGAATAAGGTCTTGTTTGTTTCATATCAGGTTAATGGAACTATGGGAAGAAGAGTTTTGGATGGTTCAAAACAAGTTACTATGTTAGGTAAAGAGGGAAAAGTTGAAGTTGTAACAATAAACTGTAGCGTTGAAAAACTTGATGGATTTAGTGGGCATAGTGATTATAATCAATTGATGTCTTTTGTTCAAAGACTAAGACCAAAACTTCGTAGAGTCCTTGTAAATCATGGAGAAAGAAGAAAATCAGAAAATTTGGCAATGAATATTAGAAGAATGTTTAGAGTTCCTGCTCATTATCCTCAAGTTCAAGAAGCAATAAAATTATTTTAGATCGTATTCTGGTTTCCAGATTTTGATATTAGATGGTGCAACAATAATTCTTTCCTCACCCAATCTTGCTATGTCTGCACCTTCTGCTTTTGCAATAGAATACAATTCCTCTACAACTTTTCTAAGCTGTTCTACATCTTTTTGAGCCAACGGTGTTACTCTGAGAATCAAAATCATTTCTTTTTTGATATCTTCTTTTATCGAATGAACATCGCTAATATCTCGTATAGTGATGGCTTTCAAATAGGTGGGATTTTCATGTTTTTGCATCCTTGAGTAAAATGCGATCTACTCCTTCAAAAACTCTTCCTTAGTTTTAACTAATTTTAATTTTTTTTTGTGCCTAAATTCTAAATTTAATATAAGATTCTTCTTCAGCATGCTGTACAACGATCTCTTCTTTTGTATTATTTTTGTTGATAATGACTGACGCTTGTTCTCCTTTTGGCGCATCTGAATATCTCAAAGTAATGGAAGATGCAAATTTTACAAATGTGTCTGCATTTTTTCCACGTAGAATTGAAACAGGTCCCATATGATCACGAGCCTGCAATAAAATATCTTCAGGTAATGCAATTGCTTTTATCATTTCATTTTCATCTTTGTTTCTTCCAACAACAAATTTAGTTTGTTCATCAAATCTGAAATGTCTTCCAATTTTTAACAAATCAACATCATTTATTGTGGGAGTTTCAGTATGTCCAAACAAATCTTTTGCACGTAATCCAAATGATGGATCAGTTAAAAGACATCCGCCACCTGCATTTGGTGGATTTTCAATTCCATATTTTTTTGCCATATCTAATTGTGCTCTTCTAGTTCTTCCTTTGATCATTCCAAGATTTTCTCTTTTGATCAACCCATTTTTTTCAGGATCTGTTTCTGGAAGTAATGCTGCCGATAACGGTCTAACAATTTTTCCTACAAGACCTGATTCTTTTTCAATAGTTCTTAATGCTGGACCATGTTGACTCATTGGTCTTTGCCCCAACACTTCGCCTGAAATTATAAATTCAGCTCCGATCTCATCCATATGTTTTTTTGCAGCATTAAACATCATAGCTCTGCAATCTATACATGGATTAAATCCAGCACCTATTCCATATTTTGGATGTTTCAACATCTCAATATATTCATCACCAAGATAAACTGTTTTTAGATTTACATTAAGATCATCTGCTTTTTCTCTAATTTCAAAACCACAACCTCTGCCACAATCAAAATCACAAAAAGGAGTTTTTATTGCAACAGCTGAAACCTCAAAACCTTGCTCTTGCATCATCCTTACTGCAAGTTGACTATCTAGACCACCAGATAACAGAGCGACTACTTTCTTTTTTTCTTCTGTCACAATCATAAAAATCAAAAACCCATTATACAAACTTTACATCATACATAAATTATGAAACGATCTGATATTTTTTTGTGAAAGAACGAAGAAATAATCTTCTCAAATTTGCTCAAAACATTGATTGTGATACATTGGTGACATTTGAGCCTGAAAATTTATTTTATATGACTGGATTTTGGGGTGAAGCCATAGGAATATTGGAAAAAGGAGGAAAAACTACTATAATTGCTCCTGAACTTGAAGTTGGTCGTGTTAAAGAAGAAGCTGAAAATTGTGATATCATTACAGCAGAACGCGGTATGGGTTTAGTTGCTTCATTGATTGATATTATTAAAAAAAAGAAAGTTTGTACTGATTGCCAGAATTACTCCATAATGACATCTCTCAAAAAATCTATTCCTACAATAATATCTTCTACTGAACCATTTTACAACTCTCGTATAATTAAAGACGAAAAAGAGATCAACATTCTAAAAAAAGCTTCAAAAATTATTGATGAAATGTATGGTATTTGTGTTAAAAAAATGAAAATAGGTCAAACAGAATCTGAATTACAAACAATATTGATGTCATATGCAATGGAACAAAAAATGTTTGATACTGGATACAAATCTACTCTTAACCCTTTAATTATAGCTGGAGGAGCAAACGGTTCTTTACCACATGCACAAGTAACTGATAGAAAATTCAAAAAAGGTGATCTTGTAGTTGTTGATCTTACATTAAGATACAAAGGATATGTTTCAGATGCAACTAGAACATTTGCAATTGGAAAAATATCTCCCCAAGCAAAACAAGTTTATGAAATTGTAAAAGAATCACAAAAATTGGGATTAAGATCTGTTAAACCAAATGTAGATTGTAAAGATGTAGATTTTGCATGTAGAAAATACATTGAAGAACAAAACTATGGAGAATTCTTTATTCATTCCACAGGTCATGGTATTGGACTTGAAGTTCATGAATTACCTACAGTTTCTTACAGAAGTGATACAAAACTTAAAGAAAATATGGCAATTACAGTAGAACCTGGAATCTATCTACCAAAGAAATTTGGAGTTAGAATTGAAGACTCTTTAATTGTCAAAGACAAGCCTGTTATTCTACACAAATTCACAAAAGAATTAATCACAATTTGATTTTAATCATAATAGTCTACAATATCGATTATATTTTTTGCATTTGTATTTTTAGCCTTAACTTCCTTTGTATCTGAATTCACATTCCAAACATATTCTTTTTTTCCTTTATAAGATTCAAATGTCAAAACTACATCGTATATGTTTTCAGTAGATTCTCCTACATTTGAAATAACAAGATCGATTTTTGTTTTTTTATTATCGTAAATTTTTTCATCTGGA
Organism: Nitrosarchaeum sp.; assembly: GCA_042138315.1. Taxonomy (GTDB): domain Archaea; phylum Thermoproteota; class Nitrososphaeria; order Nitrososphaerales; family Nitrosopumilaceae; genus Nitrosarchaeum. The sequence continues at coordinate 16,180 of JBHIUL010000005.1, read as the reverse complement.
TATTCATTTGCAATTTGTTCAGATATTGCATTCATCACAGTTAATCCTTTTTTATTTGGACCATTATATGCCATTAAAATTTCTACGATTTGTTTTTGATCATCTGTTAAATTATCTGGAAAGCTATTTTGCAAATCACTTTTTGTTAATTCTGGAATTATAAAGACCACAAATAATGCTATTATTCCTAAGTAAATAGGTGCTCTTTTTTTTAGAAATGATTTGAAATCTGATTTTCTTGGTTTTGCCTCTTCTTTCTTTTTGTTATCTTTTCCCATTTTGCTTCCTTGTATTATCTAGTATTTTGCAGTTAAAATTAAAACTTGCCAAGGAAATACAATTATTCCATTTTTTTTAGTATATGGAATAGTGTTATCTTTGACTTTTTGTTTTAATTCTTTTCTTTTAGATATGTCTAATGAATTCAGTTTTTCTTTAAGTGGTTTTGCAATATATTTTAAATAATTTCTCCAATAATCATCAAACTTTCCTGGACTATATCTAAAAGTAAAATCTTTTACTGAAATTTTTGAGAATCCTGCATTTTTAACTTCATTAGATAACGCACTTTTCGTTCCAAATCTATCCAAATTAGGTGAACCAGGTGGTACATAATCTGGAATAAATTCTGTTACAGCATCCGAAATATTACTAAAAAATGGAACTTTATCTTTATGTCCATGAACAGATATGCCTACAGTTCCAGTTTTTTTGAGGCTATTTCTGATATTCTTTAATGCTTTTTGTGCATTAGGAAAAAAAAATAATGCATACTGACATGTTATGACATCAAATTCATGAGAAAAGCTAAACTTTTCAGCATCTATATTTATGAAATTTATATTTGATTTTCCATCGTTCCATTTTTTTGCAATTTTAATTGCAGCAACTGAAGCATCAGCCCCTACAACATATCCTGAATTTCCAACACTCTCTCTGATTTTTTTTATTACTACTCCTGTACCACATGCAAGATCCAATACACTATTGCCTTTAGTTACATTCACTAATTGAACTAATTTAGAAGTACTTTGAAATGGGCCTTCACTTACACTTGCCCATCTTTTATGATATCGTGGTGCTATTTCATTCCATATCGTCATATTCCTTTGTTTATACTCTGTATGATTTATTTTCATCATGTCTTTGTTATTGTATGATATATTTTATGTAATCTCTTTGAAATTTGTTTGAATATTTCTTCCTGTCTCATGAAAATATCTATGTTCTAATTCTTCTAATTTTTTTAATAGTTTTTTATTTTGAATTTTTTTTATCTTTGTTCTAATTTCTTTGTACTCATTTACAAGTTTTCTAATTTCAGATTTTTTCATTTCTTATTTTTAGTCTACGTTCTATTTCTTTTCTAATTAATTTAGCAATTTTTTCTTTTCTTATCCATCCTGAAGAAATCACTTTATGTGAATCTATGATTAACACTTCATTACTGTTTGAATTCTTTTTGTATTTTGTTGTTCCTATATCATTTGCTACAATCATATCTGCGTTCGATTTTTTTATTTTTTCCTTTGATAATATAATTAATTTATTTTTTGAAATATTTGTTTCCGCTTTAAATCCAACCAAAAATACATCTTTTTGATATTTTTTAATCTGATCAATAATTTTCGGTGTCTTTTTGAGGCTAATTTTTATTTTATTTTGATTACTTTTTATTTTATATTTACTTGGATTCTCTGGGGTATAATCTGATATGGCTGCAGCCATTATTACAATGTCTACTTTTTTCTTTAACTCTTTTTTTACAACATCTAGCATTTCATTATTTGTAGAAATTTTAATTATTTTTGCACCTTTTGGTGGTTTTTCAATTCCTGGACCATACACTAAAGTTACTTTAGCTCCTGAAGAGATTAATTCTGATGCTAATAACACTCCAGTTTTTCCTGAACTTTGATTTGTAATTATACGAACAGGATCAATATATTCAAGTGTTGGCCCTGCAGTCATTAGCACTTTTTTATTTTTTAAAATAGATGATGATCCAAATTTTTTTAATACATATTCTAAAACATCTTCTGGCTCAGATGCTTTTGCTTTTCCTTCAATCATTTGTGGTGTCAAAAACTCTATTTTATTTTTTAAAAATTCTATATTCTTTTTTACAGCTAAATTCTCATACATAGATGCATGCATGGCAAGACACATCAAAATTGGAATTTTTGAACCAAATCCAACTGTAAGAATTGTGGATATAGGAGTATCATCAATACCATTAGCTAATTTTCCAAGAGTATTTGCAGTTGCTGGATAAACTATAATGAGATCTGATTGATTATAATCTGCTAATCTAATATGTTCTAATTCCCCTGTTAATTTTGTTATTACTTCATTTCCAGTTGCCCACTTGAAATAATCTGGTTGAACTAATTTTGTAACAGCATTACTTGCAACACATATCACATCAGCACCATGTCTCATTAGCAATCTTGCCAATTCAATTGCTTTGTATGCTGCAACACTTCCTGCCACACAAAGAACAATTTTTTTCCCAGTGAGTTCAACACCATAAGAGTTTACAATATCTAATGAAGGATGATTTTTTTCCTTGATGATTTTCTTTTTAACTGCCAATTTGCTCACGTAATTTTTTAAATTCTTCCTCGTCCATTGAAAAGCAATTTTCTTGAGCAGGAAACATGCCTAATTCTACATCATTTTTGTAATTTTCGAGCGCTTTTACAATATCTTCAGATAAATTCAAGTATCTTTTTGCAAATTTTGGTTTGATTTTTTCAAACATTCCTAATAAATCTTGAACCACTAATATTTGGCCATTACATCCAACCCCTGAACCAATTCCAATAGTAGGTATACTAACAGTTTCAGAAATTATTTGTGCTACTTCATGACTTATCATTTCTAAAGCAATACTGAAAACACCTGCTTCCTCAAGCTCTTTTGCATCTTCAATTAGTTTTATTGCAGTATCTTTTGTTTTCCCTTGCACTTTGTATCCTTCTGATAACATCGTTGTTTGTGGCTGTAACCCAATATGACCCATCACAGGAATTCCAACATCTACAATTGCATTGATAGTTTCTGACATAGAAATTCCTCCTTCAAGCTTTACTGCGTCAGCTCCTGCTTTTATTAACCTCCCTGAATTTCTGATTGCATCTTCAATGCTTGTTTGATATGACATAAATGGTAAATCTGCAACTAACAATGCATTTTTTCTTGCCCTACTAACTGCTTCTGTAAATATACACATTTGATCCATTGTTACTGGAATGGTATTTTCATAACCAAGCATTACCATTCCTGCACTATCTCCAACAAGTAGTATGTCTATTCCAGATTTATCGCATAATGATGCAAGTGTATAGTCGTAACTTGTAATTGCTGATATTTTTTTCCCATCCTTTTTCATTTTAATAATATCGTAAACTGATTTATGCATTATATGATCTCCTTGTTAAATTATTTCTAATCTCAATTATGCTTTCTGAAAGGTTTTTTTTGTTATCAAAGTTATCAATAATTTTTTTTAATGTTTTCTTATTTTTTTTTGATAATTTTTGATATGCTGTGATCAATAGATCTATAGCACGTATTACATTATCTACTATTGTTATATTTGCAGTTTGAGAAGTTCTTGAAAGTGGATTTAGATCAAATGTTATTACTGTTTTTCCAGCTTTCCTTAATGCAATAGTTCTATCCCCATCTTCTAACGGAACAATTACAAGATCTGCTGCAAAAATACCGTTTTTATCTACTATTCTTCTTGCAGAATCTAATCCTGATAATGTAGTTGATGAATTACGGTTTATTCCTAAAATCTCTTTTGCCCCATTCTTTTTGAGGATTTTTATGATGTTGGATTTTCGTTTTTTATTAGTATAGAACAAATTTATTTCAATTTTTGACTTTGTTGTATTGGCAAGCTTGACTATTTCTTTTGGACATAATGCAGCAATATTACCATTGACAGAAATTACAGATAAATCTGATAAAATAATCTGTGCAGCAGCTACTTTTATTGCCAATTTTGCAGTCTTGTTTGTTTTCTCACCAAGCAAATAATCAAAGGCTTCACCTCTACCATGTGCTAATAGGCCTTCTTTAGCTACCAATCCATGATCAAATCCAGTAACAAGTTTTTCTCTAATTAAAAGGGACTCTGCCCTAGGGTGAGTTTTTGGAATTAAAGACATTAACATTCAGTTAATTACTTAGTACTCTTGCTCCCTGAGTGTCTAATTCTGATCTTATAATTATTCCTTCAGAATATTTTTGTAAAATTTGCATAACATCTTTTTCTTTTTCTTTTGGTATCATTGTAAATACAGTTTCACCAAACAATGCAACACCACATTTGATTCCATTTGAAGATAAATCTTGAATTAAATTTTCCATTCTTAAAGTCATAACTTGAACATATTTTGCAAATTCTAAAGACATATCTTGAAAATGTTCATAATTCTTTGTTTCTAATAATTTATTTACCATTTTTCCACCCAAACCATTAATTTGTGAAAGTCGTTCTTTGATGAATTTATTAGTTGAAATCGGAGAAAAACAAATCATAATTATTGAAATATTGGTTGCATTAATTTTTTCTACCTGACCTATTCCTGGTGCACCAGGTTTAACTCTTATTTCAAAACCTCCATGATATGATGCTAAAACATCACCTAATCCTGTCTTACAATTTATTTCGGCATTATGTGCAATTTGACCAATAGCTGTATGATCTAATTTTGTTTTAAGAACATGATCTAATGCATATGATAATGATAATGCAACAGCACTGCTAGAACCTAATCCATATCCAACTGGTATAGTTATCACATGTTGAATATCAAAAAATTTATCCTCAAAATTTCCTAACTTTAGAAATTCATTTAATACATACTCTGAAACATCTGTTTTATCTGATTGATAACCTGTACTAGTGATTTTAAAATTAGATTTTTGATTAGTTCTTGGTAAAATATTGACATGAGTAGTAACTCCTTCTCTAATTGAAAACCCTGCTCCCATGGAACCTAGATTTGCAGGATTTTTCTGATTCTCATTATCTAGATAAGCTTTGAAAAAACCTGTAATATGTGCAGGACAAAATGCTATGGCCTCCATTGATCTTAGTTTAAATTTTGCATAAAATATAAGAATATGGCTTAAATTAATTAAATTAGTATAAATTGACTAAATTCATTCGACGCCTACAAAGGATTGGTAGTAGTCTTCTTGTTTCATTGCCTAGAGAATGGGTTGTTGCAAATAATTTAGATAAAAGCAGTCAGGTTGAGCTGGAAACTGGACAAGATACTATCTCAATTTCAGCAAACAAAGAAATGCGTCCCACAAAAGAACTTGTAATTTCATATCCATTGCCTAAAGATGAAAATATTGTAGCTGATATTACTGGAGCATATCTTTTAGGATATGACATAATACAAATAACTTCAAAATCAACTATCCCTGGTCAAGACAGAGAACAAATTCGAAACTCAATGAGACGATTAGTTGGTATGGAAATTATTGAAGAAGATACTTCACACATAACTATGCAATTTCTTTTAGATGCTACAACTCTAAATCCAGAAAAAATTCTAAAAAGAATGAGCTCTATTGCACTTGGAATGTATGACGATGTATCAAATGGATTAATTTTAGAAGATAAATCTAATTTACAAACATTATCAAAAAGAGATGTTGAAGTTAATAGACAATATTTCCTTCTAGTACGTTTAATTCGTAGTACACTTGTTGATAAAAGATTAGCGAACGTATTTAATTTAGAAAATATTGATATTTTAGATTACAGAGTAGCTGCTAATCTTTTAGAAAATGCAGGTGATACAATAGTAGAACTTGCAAATTTTATTTATAATTCATCATTATCTAATGAACATTCAAAGAAAATTTTTGATGTAGTACAAAATTTTAATGTTCTTGCAGAAAAGTCTATTGATGCATTTACAAAACCTGACAGACGTTTAGCCATAGAAGCTATATCATCACATAAAAAACATCAAGAGAATCTTTCTAAACTCAGAAGTACAATTGGAAATAAAAAACAAATTCCAATTGATCTTCTTGATCTTGTTTATATGTTTGAACGAATTGCAAAATCTTGGGCAGACGTTGTAGATCTTGTAAAGCCAATATATAATAAATAATTAATATAATTTTTTTTTAACAGCATATGTCAATACTGCACAAATTGTTTTTGAATCTTGAATTTTTCCACTTTTTATCATTGAAATAACTTTTTCAAAGTCAATTTTTACAACAGATAATATTTCATCTTCATCTAACTTCAAATCTGTAATTTTCTTTAACCCTGAGGCTACAAAACAATGAATAGCCTCAGTATTGTAACCTATGGATGGATAGTAAGTAATCAACGGTGTCATTTTTTTAGCACTATATCCAGTCTCTTCTTTTAGTTCTCTAAATGCACATTTCATTGGATCTTCTCTTTTTTCTAGTGTGCCTGCAGGAATTTCAATTACATAACCATGAGGAAATCTATGTTGTTTGACAAGAATTACTTTATTATTTTTATCAATGGCTAACATTGCAGCTGCACCTCTATGCTCAATTATTTCACGCTTTACTTTTCTACCTTCAATAACTCCATCATAAACACTAAGACCTAAAATTTTACCTTCATAGATTTTCTTCTTCTTCATACTAGATTCTAATTTTATTATTATTTAATTTGTTTGATATGACAAATGTAGTTTTGGTGATTTTTTAGCAGCGTTAATAGCATGTTCTAACCATTTTAATGGAAATGATATCTTTTTTGGAATAAATAAGTCTGCAGATATGACATTATCCATATTTCTAACTCTTTGAGTTAATTCATCCATTTCAAATATATCGTGACTATACATGAATAATACAATTTGATTTTTTGCAATAAATGGAATCTGCATATATGATTCATAAAATTCACCATTCATCTTTTCTAATGTTTTTTTAAGATCACCTTTAATCCAAGCAAGTATTGCATGTGGAATAAAACTTTTAATTTTTCTTGGATCATAAATTGCTGTGAATTGAATTCCATCATTTTCTTGTAATTTATCAATACATCTAGTAACTGTTTTTGTAGATAATCTCGTTGTTTTTGATATTTTTTCAATCTTTTGTCTTGGTTCTTTAATTAAAAGTTCTAAAATTTCTAAATCTGTTTTAGTTAAATTAGAATTAAATCCTGGATTCTCTGCCTCAAAGATTGATAACACTTTAACATCTTTCATCAATTTATTTACAAGTATAATTTTTTGTTGCAAATCTTCTTTTACTACAATACTACAAACTGTAATTCCACCAACACATGGTACAACTAAAAATGGTTCTCCCACTAAACTAATTTGTTCTAAAATTTCTTTAATATTTTGACCTGAAATCACTATGTACAAAACATTTAATCCCAAAACTGGTGGTTCTACTTTAATCGTAAATTTCTCAATTATTTTCATATCTTGCATTTTTTTAATTCGTGCTCTAACAGCACCACCTGATATTCCTAATTCTTTTCCAATCTGTCTATCTGATTCTCTACAATTATTCAAAAGATTACTTAGAATTTTTATATCTATATTGTCCAATTTATCACCTAATCTAACCTCATAATGTTTGTAAGTTACTATTAAAATATAAAATTGTCTATAATGATATTATTATACATAAAATACATTAAATAATAGACTATTTTTAATACTATTGTGGAGTATCGATTACGACTAGCAAAAAGAATGTTATTCAACAAAAAAGGAAGTTTGATTGGTGCAGTTTTAGCTGTAACCATTGGAATTTTAGTTATTCATGTAAATTTTGTAATTTTTCAGGGATTGTTTGATGCTATTGTTAGAGATATCTCAAATTATAGAAATGGTGATGTTCTAATTACTGATGAAGAAGGTTACATCGATAAATCTGATCAAGCATTAGTTAATTGGTTTGAGAGAATTCCATATGTAGAAGCAGCTACTCCGCGGTTGTCATCGACGGGATCTATTAACATGACAAAATTTGGTGTATTACATGAAAAAACTAGAATTCCTATTGTAGGAGTTGATCCATTACATGACTCAAGAGCTTCTACTGTTTATCAAACTGTATCTGATGGACAATACATTTCTTTAAGAAACTCTATTGTGTTAGGTTCTAATGTTGCACGAGATCTTGGAGATGCTCAAGTTGGTGACAGTTTAAAGTTAAAGATTGTCGATAGATATGGACAAGATAAAATTCAAAGATTCGTTGTTTCTGGAATTGCAAAATCACCTGGAGGTCAGGGATTTGATTATACAGCTGTTATACACATTGACACTTTACGTGATATGATGAATAGACATGGAGATACTAGCTCATTAATTGTAAAACTAAATGATCCTTCTAAAGCATTAGAAGTAAAGGAATTATTTTTACGATCATTTCCTAATGATGATTTTATTGCAGAAACTATAGAAGAATCAGCTGAAGAACAACTTGCTGGTTTTAGATCTGGTATTGCAATGATAAACATTATAGGTTATTTTGGAATGATGTCATCTGCATTTGCTATTGTTACAATCCAAATGATGTTAGTAAATGGAAAAACTAGAGAAATTGGTGTTATGAGATCAATTGGAGCTAAAAGAAAAGATATTTTATTGATTTTTATTTTTCAAGGAATGATTATTGGAGCAATTGGTGCCGGAGTAGGAACCGCTGCAGGCTTAGGATATACATTTTATGCAAAAGAAACAAAAATGTCATTTAATAACAGTCTACCTCTTGAAGTCAGCTATAATTGGGAAAAAATTATCCAAACTGCATTGACTTCATTTGCATTAGCCATAATTGCATCATTGTATCCATCGTATAGGGCGACTAAATTATTACCAGTGGAGGCTATGCGAACTGTCTAAAGTACTTGAGGTTAATAATTTGAGTAAAATTTACGGAACAGGAGAAAATCAGGTAAAAGCATTAGATGATGTCTCTTTTTCAATTGAAAAGGGAGAATTTGTATTAATTGTAGGTAGCTCTGGATCAGGAAAATCTACTTTGCTTAACATGATTGGATTATTAGATCATCCAACAAACGGCAAAGTTTTCATTGATGGAACCGATACAACAAATTTAACTGATAGCAAAATATCGTCATTTAGAAACAAAAAATTGGGATTCATATTTCAATTTTCAAATCTATTAACTGATCTAACTGTACTTGAGAATGTATTATTGCCAAGGCAAATTGCAGGAAGTAATGATTCAGCAGAAAAAAATGCTAGAGAATTGCTAAAAGCAGTTGGATTAGAAAGTCAAATAAACAAAAGAGCAAATAAAATTTCTGGTGGTCAAGCACAAAGAGCAGCAATTGCTAGAGGATTGATCAATAATCCATCAATTGTTTTGGCTGATGAACCAACTGGTAATCTGGATTCTGTCACATCTGAAATAATAGTTGATTTGATGAAATCAATGGCAAAAAAACTAAATCAAACATTTATTGTTGTTACTCATGACCAACAACATTTTGGAGATGTTGATAAAGTAATTACAATTAAAGATGGTAAAGCATTTGAAGGAAATCAATCATCCACGGTAGAGGTTTTAGCGTGATGAATCGTAAAATTTTATTTTCGTTAGTGGTATTGTTTTTTATTCCATTAATTGTAGATAATTCGTTTGCTCAAATTCAATCAGGTGGTTTTGGAAAGTCTCCATTTGAAAGAAATTTTGGAGATGTTAAGTTTCTTAATGCATATTTTGGAACAATTAATGAGAAAATTGAGGTTGAGCCTGGTGATAGCAATGTACCATTTACAGTAATATTTGCAAATGTAGGAACTCAGGATATTACTGGAATCAAAGGACAACTGTCCCTACCGATTGGATTTTCTTCAGCAAATGGACAAGGATCATTGGTAATTGCTGATAGTACTTCCAAATCTTTAGCAGGTGACAATTTTTATCTAACATTTTATGTTGACATTGATAAAAATACGCCAATTCAACAATATTCTGGTACTGTTAAAGTAGATTATTCTAGATTAAGAGAGTCTGGAGCAAGAACTGTTTTTTCCACTTTTGATTTTAAAGTTACAGGAGATAGTATAATCAATGTTAAAGCAATAGATCCATTTCTTACATCTTTGAAATCAAATAATGTGATAATTGAAATTTCAAATATTGGAACTGCACCAATGTCAAGTGTAGATATTGTAGCTACAAATACTCAAACAGAGCGTGCATCAACTTCAGCATCAACTACTAATATTGAAAATGTAGTCATCTTAGAATCTAATTGGGATGTTGGAAACATTGCTCCAAAATCATCTAAATTTATTACGGCTACAGTATATGTTCCAGAAAATCTTAAAGAAAGTACTTTGAGAATTCCATTATCTATTAACTATTATAATGCACATGGAGATCTACAAAATATTTCTAAAATTGTCGATTTTTACATTAGAGGATTAATTGATCTTGCGATATATGATGTTGGAGTGATTCAATTATCTGGAACGCAAATGGTTATTGGAGAAATAATTAATGAAGGAAATGCAAATGCTTTATTTGGTTTTGTAACTCTTCAACCGTTGGATAATTCTAATATTAAAAAACAAACTCAATTTATTGATGAAGTAGAGATTGATTCTCCTGTCCCATTTAACATTCCACTAGAATTTGATGGTGAACCACAATATGGAGAACATGATATACAACTTATTTTAAGATACAAAGATAGTCTTAGAAATGAACAATTTATCATACATAATGCTACAATATTTGTAAAAGAACCGCCAAAAATTGAGTCTGGAAATAATCTAGAGCTAGTTATCATTCCAATAATTGTTATTATAACAATTGGAGTCTTTATCATTCGTAGGCGTAAAAAATTAAAAACTCCAACTAACTAAAATCAAATTTTAAATTAGAAATAATGAAGAATTGAAATTATTGCGAATTCATCAAAAATTGACAATTATTGGTTTTGTCTTACTTGTTTCTACATATGTCATTTCTAATTATCCTGAAATAAATCCTTCTGGAACTGAATTCAATTATGCTTACATTACTGGAATTTCTATGTTGATTGTGTTTGTTGCAAGTTTTGTATTGTTTGGTATGGAACGAATAAAAGAATCAAAATCTAAAAAATAAATTTTCTCTTAATGTGCGTAAAATACTAATTTTCTTTTAGTATGATTAAGATTATAAGCAAATAATGGATCTTGCGTTTATGCCAATAGATGAGATTGAAGTTCCAAAAGAATTACGAGAATTTATGCTTGAAGAAGCAGAAGAAACCAGACTTGGACAAAAAAATGGTGCAAAAAAACAATTTCGATATGGTAATTTACACATTCGAGAATACGATGATAAATTTTTAATTCATACTGATAAAATTGATCCTAGAAAAGATCCACTTGGTCATTTAATTTATGATGCTCCAGAAGTTTTAATTGGGTTAACCTGTTCGATTTTAGTTGGTTCAAAAATTGCAAAAACTTTTCTAAATAATGATAAATCAAAAAAATCTACCATTACAACAACTATCGCTTCTTCAATTATTGCAGGTTATGTTGGATATGTTGCAACTAAAAAAATTAAAAATTATTTAGAATAAAATGTCTACTGCAAGAACAATTAAAATATTCGTTAAGTTGATTCCTTCAATTTTAGCACTACGAAAAGATAGACGAAGATGGGTAAAGACAGAAGGTAAGGATACAGATTTAGAAAAATATCGTAAAAATGCTCGTAAAGTTCTAAACACTTTCATCTCATTAGGTCCTGTATACATAAAACTAGGACAATGGCTTTCATCACGAGCTGATATTTTACCACAACCCTATCTAGTAGAACTTGCTAAATTACAAGACAATGTTCCATCAGCTCCATTTGATCAAGTAAAACCAATAATTGAACATGACATTGGTCCGATTAATGAAAAATTTGATAATATTGACATCAATCCTATTTCTGGTGCATCTTTGGGTCAGGTTTATCGTGGAAGAATTAATGGCCAAGAAATTGTTGTTAAAGTAAAAAGACCAGGAATTGAAAAAATTGTTGAAGAAGATCTCAAAGTCTTAAAAAAAATTCTTCCGATCGCATTAAGATTTGTAGATCCAAATTTACGATTTTCTGCAAAAGCAATGCTTTCTCAATTTATTGAAACAATTCATGAAGAAATGGATTACACCATTGAATCATCAAATCTTAAAAAAATAAAACACGACATGCAAAAAAGTAATTTAGCCATTCCTTCAGTTTATGATGACTATTCTTCAAAAAATGTACTTACTATGGAATATCTTCCAGGCATCAAAATTACAAACATAGGGGCACTTGATGAAAAAGGAATTGATAGGCACAAACTTGTAGTCGACGTTCACAAAGTATTCTTTACAATGCTTTTACGTCATACCATATTTCATGCAGATCCGCACCCTGGAAATATTTCAGTAACTGATGACGGAAAACTCATTCTTTATGACTATGGAATGGTTGGTCGATTAGATAATGAAACCAGATTGAGACTAATCCGACTTTATCTTGCTTTAGTTGAAAAAGATCCTCCAAGAACCGTTAACGCAATGGCTGATCTTGGAATGCTAACTCCAGATTTTAATCGTTCAGTAATTGAGAAAGGAATAGAGTTAGCTGTTCGTGCAATGCATGGAAAAAAACCAGATGAAATGGAAGTACAAAGTTTGATGGAACTTGCAAACAAAACAATGAGTAAATTCCCATTTATTCTCCCAAAAAATCTGGCATTATACATGAGAATGGCATCAATAATTGAAGGAATATACAAAACACATCAAGTTGATTTTAAATTTGTTAAAGTATTAAGAGAAGTTTTAGAAGAAGAAAACCTTATCAAAGATGCATATATTGAAGAACTGAAATATTCTTTTCAAAAATTTGCAAAATCAATTGATGCTACTATCTCAATTGCACCAGAATTAAAAAAATTTATTGATGAAAATAGATCAATCCAATTTTTAAATGCTAAACCGAAATCAAATATTTTACTTTCTGGAAGTATTCTGTCGTCTTCACTTTTTATAGGATCAGCTATTTTGTATACATCAAATGAATCTATAGGAATTGTTGGAATGTTAGGCTCTCTGATAGTTATGGGTATATTTGCAATATTTAGAAAACACTGATTATTCTATTGAAATATCTTTCCCATGTTTTTTAACTGGAATTATAATCGTTAATACCCCATCCTCATATTTTGCAGAGTGTATTTCTTCTTCATCAAGCTCAATTGGTAATCTCATTTTCTTATCTATGATATTTGGTCTTTGATTACAAATGATATTTTTCTTGTCCAAAATTTCTTTAGATGCTTTAATTGTAAGAATATTTTCATCAAGTGACAATTTGATATCCTTTTTTGCAAATCCTGGTATGTCAATTATTATTTTTAATTTATCATTATCAAGATACATATCCACTGGCGGTAAAACAAATTCATAGAATTCTCTTGATTTATTTCCAATATCTTTTATCATTTCTTTTGCTAATGATTTCACTAATCCCATTTTGAGATAAGTGAATAATTTTTAGTTATAAACTTTGATTGATTTTTTATCTTGCTCTTTTGATTATGCTATTACAGTAATTTCTGGCATGGACATTCCACCATAACCTGGGTCTATCTTTTGTTTTGGATTTAATGTAGTGTCGTGATGACATGCTTTGTTACATACAGGACAAAACTTTCTATCAAGCACAATGCATTGGCAAATATGGTTTTTGACATATGCCTGTGCAGCCTGATTCCATTCCCCAGTACCATTACAATATACACAATTATTTGAGGCGATTGAGCCTAATCCTTTACAAAAATCACATACATCTTCTTTCATGTCTTATGAATTCTATCTTTATTTTTAATTCAATATATTTGAAGAGTTTGTGACTATCTTGATAGATTTTTAATCAATTAACTTCTTTGATTTTATAACTTATGATAATTGTTATTGAAGGTGGAGATCAAGCAGGAAAAAAAACCCAAACTGCATTATTAGCAAAAGCATTAAAACAAAGAAAAATTAAAACTACTACTTTCAGCTTTCCTGATTACAAAACTCCAGTTGGAAAAGAAATTGCAAAATATCTTAATGGCAAAAGAAAATTTCCACCACAAGTGATTCACTGCCTTTTAGCTGCAAATAGATGGGAAAAATTAAATGAAATTCTAGCAGCACAATCTAAAAATTCTATTTTAATAATGAATCGTTACTATCAATCTAATCTAATCTATGGTTTAGTAAATGGCATGAAACGTGATTGGTTAGAAAATTTGGATGCAGGACTTCCAAAAGCTGATCTTGTTATTTTATTAGATGTGACTCAAAGCGAATCATTTCGTAGAAAAAAAACCAACAGAGACAAGTTTGAAAAAAATGAAGAATTTCTGAGAAAAATATCCAAGACCTATAGAACTGTTGCAAAAAATAAACATTGGAAAATTATCGACGCATCAAAACCTAAACAAGAAGTTCATAAAGATATTTTGAAAGTAATTACACAGAAAATAGGCTTATGAAAAAAAATTATTCAGACATAGTTGATCCAATTCATGATTTTATTCGTGTGTATGATCATGAATTAAAAATAATTGATAATCCTGTTTTTCAAAGATTACGACGGATTCGTCAACTTTCTGGTGCTCATTTAACATATCCTGCAGCACAACATACAAGGTTTGAACATTCACTTGGTGTTATGCATATTGCAAGCCAATCTGGACAGGCTTTAAACGAAAAAGGAATTTTGAAATCAGACGATATTGAAGTTTTGAGATTAGCTGGATTATTACACGATATTGGTCATGGTCCTTTTTCACATCTCTTTGAAGAGGTTATACAGCAAAAAAAATTTTCACATGAAGATTTTGGTAAAGAAATTATTTTAAAATCTGAAATTGGAGATATATTATCAAAAAATGGTTATGACAAAAAACTTGTTACAAAGATTGCCTTTGGTGATTCAAAATTACAATATATGAATGAAATTATTTCAGGAGCATTAAGTGCTGACATGATGGATTATTTATTGAGAGATGGTTACTTTACTGGTGCAGAACATGCACAAATTGATCACAAAAGAATTACTCAATCCCTAGACGTATATAAGAAAAAACTGGCTTTAGAAAGATCTGCACTTTATTCTTTTGAATCTATGATGCATTCTCGTTACCAAATGTTCAAAGCTGTATATTTTCATAAAACAGTTAGAGCTGCAGAAGTTATGTTATTAGAGGCATTACGATTATCAGATGATGAATTTGGTTTTACATCTTTTAACATTGATGAATATGTAAAACTTACAGACGAATATGTGTTATCTACACTTGTTTCATCACAATCATCTAAATTAAAACGTGCTAGACAATTTGCTCAAGATTATCAAAATAGAAAATTGTTAAAATGTGTATTTGAACGAATTTTAACTAGTAGAACTAATTTGGGAAAATCTAAAACTACAGAGCTAAGAACATCTATTTCAAAAAAATCCAAAGTAGATGAAAGTGAAATTTTTGTAGATAGTTCAGTTACTCCATCAATTCCACTTGCACCATCAAAAAATGAATCAAAATATATCATTTTAATTACAAATGAAAATGGAAAGTCTACTGCCCAAGAGATGCCTATTTCACAAATTCCTGTAGTATCAGCAATATCTGGTTTTATGAATATTCTTAGAATATACACACACCAAAAGAACAGAAAAAAAGTTGAAATTGCCGCAAAATCAATCCTCGGTGGTTTAAAATAATGAAAAAAAGAATTGTCATCAAACTTTCAGGACGAATATTTGGTATGGATAATACAAAAATACTAAAGGACTATGCCTCGTTTCTAGTCAAAATTAGTAAAATCTGTCAACCAATAGTTGTTGCAGGTGGCGGTAATATTGCTAGACATTACATAAATCATGCAAGATCTTCTGGAGCTGATGAATCTACATTAGATGAACTTGGAATTGAAATATCTAGATTAAATGCAAAACTCTTGATTTATGCTCTAAAAAATAAAGCATATTCCCATCCTCCAACAACATTACAAGAAGTTAGACATGCTGTTGATGATGGTTTGATTGTAGTTACAGGTGGTTTACATCCTGGACAAAGCACTAACGGAACTGCAGCCCTTATTGCTGAAAAAATTAATGC
>JBHIUL010000004.1:5580-27424 GCA_042138315.1 Nitrosarchaeum sp. | reverse complement strand
TACATAATAAGCTTTACCCATACTATGTCACCCTTTAGGGATCATTCTCCATTCCAATCGTGTGAAGGATTGGTTTTAAAAGTGTTGTCGGAAATGATGGACTTGACTTTTTGAAGGTATTTTGCCATCAAATTGTCTAGATTGTGTTGACTTTCAGCTTCGCCATATATTCTAATGATTGGTTCTGTTCCACTGGGTCTAATCATAACCCAGTTCTTAGGATTGTTTTCAATTTTAATTCCATCAGTAGTGTCAGAAGTTGGAAATTCTTCCTTTAGTAATTGTATTAGTTTTTTAGCATTTTCTTGTGAACATGTGACTTTATCTTTTGTAGTAAAAGAAGGTGGAAGGCTAGAAATTTCTTCAGATAATGATTTTTCAGTTGAGGTCAAAAAGTCCAACATCAAAGCTAATGTCATACAACCATCTCGTACTTGATTATGTTTTCCAAACATGAATCCACCATTTTCTTCAAAACCAATCAATGCATTTGTGGGTACCATCTTTCTGGATACTTCCACACTACCAACTTTAGTTCGAATTACTTGTGAATTAAATTTGCCTGCAACTAATTCTATATTTGAACTAGAATTCAAACAAGTGACGACTAGAGAGTTTGGATTTTTTTGTAAGATAAATTTGGTAAGAATCAGTGCAGACTTGTCACCAGTAAGTATATCGCCATTATTATCACAAAAAATACTACGATCACCATCACCATCAAATGCAATTCCAAGATCAGCATTATTTTGTAGAACTGTTTTTGAGAGTTCAGAAAGGTTTTGTGGTGTAGGTTCTGAACCACGTCCTGGAAATGAGCCATCAATTTTTTCATTAATTAATAATGTTGTACAACCAAGTAAATTACAAAATTTAGGTGCAGTAACTGCCTGAGCTCCATTTCCTAAATCTAAAACAACTTTGAGATTTTTTAATTTTATTTTATGAGAATTTATTTGAGAGATAATTCCATCAACATAAACATCAATTGCTCTATTTTCTCTTCCTGTAATTCCCCATTTTGGAGGATTTTTTATCCAATTTTTTTTTAGATATATGTCTTCAATTATCAATTCATCTTCACGTGAAATTTCTACACCATCTTTTGCAGCGGGTTTGATTCCGTTGTATTTTGGTGGATTGTGAGATGCTGTGATCATTATTCCTCCAGAATATCCAAGTTTCTTTACAGCATATTCAAGACACGGTGTTGGCACAAGTCCTGCATCATTACAATCAAGTCCAGCATAATTTAGTGCAGAACACACAACTTTTGCAATTACTGGACTTGATTCTCTTCCATCGTATCCAATAAGGATTGGTCCTTCTTTGAAGTATGTTGCAAGTGCTAATGTCATATCATGTACAAATTCCAATGTGAAATCTTCAGAAAATACTCCACGAATTCCATTAGTGCCAAAAAATTTTGCCATAAGTTACTTCAATAATAGATAAATTTGTGTTTAATGGCAAGTCCGATGCGGGAGTCGCCCAGCCTGGTCAAAGGCGTAGGGCTTAGGACCCTATCTCTTAGGAGTTCGTGGGTTCAAATCCCACCTCCCGCATTAGTGGTATACTTCTGTGAATGATTAATAATGAGAAAAAAGTGATCAAGAAAAGTTATGAAAAAAACAGTGATTGGTATTACTGTAGTTGGAAAAGATAGAGAAGGGATAGTTGCCGCCTTTACAAATTTTGTATTTGAAAATGGTGGAAATATTGAAAAAGTAAATCAAAATGTAATCAAAGGTCTTTTTGGCATGTATCTTGAAGCATCATTTACAAAAATCGTAGACGTAAAGAAGTTTGATTCTGGAATTCAGTCATTATCTAAAAAAGAAAAGATGGATGTAAGTACCCATCATGAAATAAATTCCGAAAAAAAGATTGCAATACTAGTCACTAAAGAACCACGTTGTTTAGAAACTATTTTGGATGCGGCTAGAAAAAAAGTATTGAAAGGCAATATATCGGTAATAATAGGAACTGAAAAAACATTAGAACCAATAGTAAAGAAAACAAAAATACCATTTATCGTAATTGCGGAATCAAATCAAGAAAAAGCTGAAGAAAAGATAATGGAAATTTGTAAAAAACATGAAATTGATTTAATTGTACTTGCAAGATATATGAAAATACTTAGTCCAAACTTTGTTTGGAGATATCCAAATAGAATAATCAATATTCATCCATCATTATTACCTGCATTTCCAGGTGCTCTGGCATATGCACAAGCTTATGAAAGAGGAACAAAAATAATTGGTGTAACTGCTCACTATGTAACTGAAAACTTAGATCAAGGACCAATAATTTTCCAAGATTCTTTTAAAGTAGATCCAAATGACAGTTTAGAAGAGATTAAAGCACAAGGGCAAAAACTAGAAGCAGACACTTTACTAAAAGCAATAAAGATGCATCTAGAAAACAAGCTTGAGGTTCGCTGGAGAAAAGTTCATGTCAAATCTAAGTGAAGTGGATGACAGAAATTAAATCACTGTTTGATCCTGATCTGAGAAAAATTATTAAAAATAAAAAACAAATAGCAATAATTCCAGTAGGTTCAATCGAGCAACATGGACCACATTTACCAATATCAACTGATTCAGACATTGTGACTGAAATAGCAAGACAATTATCAGAAAAGAAAAATTTCTTGCTTTTGCCTACAATAACATATGGCGTATCATTTGAACATGCACCATTTTTCAACCTAAGTATTAAAGAATCAACTCTTAGAAGTGTTATTACTGATTTATGTTCATCACTTCTTGCAAATAATATCAAAATAGTTTTTGTCATTAATGGTCATCATGGAAATCTAAAACCATTAAAACACATTGATGAGAAATTACGGAAATTATCAAAGAACAAACTCAAAGTTTTTTCGCTATCATATTGGTATTTTATGCAAAGAGAATTTGATCATGCAGGATTTGTAGAGACTTCGTTAATGTTAGCAATCTCAAAAAATGTTAAAATGAAATTGGCAAAAAAAGGACTTGTAACAGATGGTATGAAACAGCAACAAATCAGAGATTTAGGTAAATTGGCATCCAAATCATTTCCAAAAGTTACTAAAAACGGAGTTTGGGGAGATCCAAGAAATGCCACAAAAAAAGATGGAAAGATAATTTTAGCTGAAATCATTGAAAATCTTGAAAAAAAGTGTCAAACTTGCCTTACTGAGCATAGTTTAAAGTTACACCAATGAAATTTTAATATAATCCCTTGATATCAAAGCCAATAAGTGAAATAGATGTCCGTTGATATGGCAGTAAAAGTATTGGATGAGAGTATCAATCAAGTTGTATTGATAAAGCTCAAAGGCGGCAAAACCATTAGAGGTAGTTTACTCGGTTTTGATCAGCACATGAACCTGCTACTTGACTCATCAGAGGAAATTCCTCTTGAGGGCAATTCAAAAAGCCTAGGCACCATAGTCGTTAGAGGAGACAATGTTGTTATGATATCTCCTCCCCCAGCAGCAAATTAGGTGATTTGGGATGACTAGAGGCACAACTTCAATGGGTGGTTTTACCAAGAAGAAAGTACACATTAGATGTAGAAGATGTGGTAATAACGCATTTCATAGACGTCACCACCAATGTGCAAGTTGTGGTTTTCCAGAGGCTAAACGCAGAAAGTATTCCTGGATTAAATGGTATACATAGATGCAAGAGATTGCAATTATTCTTAGTTCATTAGCAGGTGTTGCTACAGCAGCTGCTGTAAGAAAGATGCCAAGAGATAAAACACAATTACTCAGTCTTGGTGCTAGCTCACATATCAAAAGTCAAATTAATTCCCTTAAAATTGAAAAAGATATTCTTACAAAAACAATTTCTAGGCTATATCAAACAGAATCTGATTTTCCAAAGATTCAACGTGATAAATTATTACTAAAGTATCAACACCAATTAGGAATAATATTAGCTAGATTAGAAAAACTCGAAGAGGCAAGTCATCATCCAGATTTAGGTCCAATCGGTGACGGGTTAATTACATTGATGGATCAGAAACTTTCAAAATTAGATGATAGATTATTTGAATTATCATCAAAAATTGCAACAGTAAATGTACCAGTTCCAGATGTAAAGAAAGAACAAAAAACTGAGAATAAATCAGAGGAAAAACCAAACAAAAAAATATTCAACTTTGAAAAACCAGAGGAAAAAGCAGAGTCAATAATAATCCCACAAGCAAAATCAAGACAATCGTTTGAATTAACTACATTAACAAGATTTTCAAATAAAGAACCAGAATTTCCTCTATTTAAAAAATCGATTGAGCCAAAAGAGGAGATCATTAGAGAAATAACACAACCAAAAAAAGAAATTGTTCAAGAAATAACCAAACCAAAGATTGAAGATAAAATTGAGATCATACAAGCAGTAAGTACCAAACCAGAAATTAAATTTGAAAAACCAGATATCAACAAAGAGATTGCAAAAATAACTGAGCATAAAGCACTTCCAGAACCAAAATCAAGCCCAAAAATAGTATCAGAAGATGACTTTGATGAGGATAATTCAGATGATCTGGATAAAATCAAAGGAGAGATAATGAAAGTCCTCTCCAAGATTGAGCAAGCAGAGGTAGAATAATGTCGTATGATGATGCCATAGAGGCATTATCAAAGGATGCATTAAAATTTGTTAGAGATGATTTTGTAATTGGACTCGGAAGTGGTAGAGCAGCAACTACTCTTGTTAAATCTCTTGCATCATTAATAAAAATAAAAAATTACAACATAAAAGGAGTTCCAACATCATTACAAATAAAATTAATTGCTGAAAAAGAAGGCATTCCATTAGTAGAAGCTGATCAGGTTGATCACATAGATGTGGTTTTTGATGGGGCTGATCAAATTGATTCACAAAGATTTGTCATCAAAGGTGGTGGCGGAGCACTGTTGCGAGAAAATATTTTGTTTAATCTAGCTAAAAAAGTAGTAGTCATGGCAGACAAATCAAAATTTGTTAAAAACTTTACAAGAACAGTTCCAGTAGAAGTTCATCCACTTGCAAGAAATTCAGTGACAGATGCAATCAAAAAACTAGGAGGTAAAGCAGACATACGTTCGCTAGATAAAGGATATCCATTTTTTACAGAGAATGGGAACATTATACTTGATTGTGATTTTGGAGTGATCAAAAATCCAAAAATACTTTCACAAAAAATCAAACAGATCACAGGAGTGATGGAATCAGGAATATTCATCAAAAAACCAGATGTGATTTACAAAGCCAAGATTGACGGCAAATTTGACATAATTTAGAAAACAAATTCTTAGAAAAAATCAATCTATAAAAATTAAGAAAAAGTGTAGAATCAAGAATTACTCATCATCTAAAATTAGCCATGATAATCCTCGAATTTCTTCCCATGCAGATTTTGATTCATCAGTATTTTCTAACATATCACAACATAATGAAAAATAGTTTAAAAGAATCATGAATAATTTGTTCAGATCATTGATCCATGTTATTGAAAAAGACTTGGGTAAAAGCACCCAAGTCTCGGACGATGGTTATCCAACATACACACAAATGACTCCATTAATGTATGAAAACCATAATAACTTTCAAAAATTTCCTTAAAAGACTCACGTAGAAATTATCAGTATGATCTAAATACTATTTTGAATAAGTAGATGTAATTGGAACTGTCACCAAACAACTAATTCGTTGTTGGTCTTAAGATCCAATTATTTTATAATTAAGAGTCCTTTCATCTCAGGATGAAGGGTACAATGATAAGTATATTGACCAGATTTATCTGCTAGAAATTTAATAGATTGAGAATCAAAGTACCCAAGATTTTTGGAGTGTACATTAAATTCATCTATGTTAAAATTATGAACAGATTTAGTTTCATGTGTATTTTTAATTTCATTAATTATATGAAGATCAACTAAATTTCCAGTTGTAATTGTAATAGTAGGACTTGTCATTGCATTGTGTATAACTTGTTTTCCACCCTTACTTGACTGCATACTAAATACAGAGTGTCCATCTGCTGCTGTAGCAGTTTTTATCAAAATATTCTCAGGAACCAAAAATACAGGATAATCTACATTGACAGGAATTAATGATTGGTATGCATAATAACCACCAATTACAATAACTACAAGTATTCCAATACCTACTAATTTCATTATTGGAAGTTTTTGTTTAGATTTTAGTTTCTTTGACATAAAGAATAGAGACCAAGTCCTTATTTCCTATTATTAAGATATTGGTAAATTACATTTATGCTACAGAGCGTTCAACAAATTTACCATGTCCAAGTTTTCCAACAACTTGAAAATCGTCAGCAACTAAATGGCCTCTTACAATGGTTTTAACAGGCCATCCCTTCAATGACATTCCTTCATATACAATGTAGTCAGAAAAACCACCAAATAACTCAGAAGACACTTTATTTTCCTTTTTCAAGTTTATCATTGTAATATCAGCATCAGCATCTTTGTTTAGGGTTCCTTTTTTAGGATACATTCCAAATATTTGTGCTGCATTACTACTAGTAAATCGGACAAGTTGTTCAAGTGAAATTCTATTCTTGTTTATTCCCTCACTTAACAAAATAGGTAATGCGGTACCTATTCCTGGAAATCCTGCCAAAGCACTCCAGACATCATTGCCACCAAGTTTGAGTTTTAATTGATTTGCAACATGATCTGTTCCTATTGTATCAATAAGATTATTGGATAATGCATTCCACACTGCAATATTATCTTGAACAGTTCTAATTGGAGGCATAACTTTAGCAAGATAACCTTTTTGATTTTCATAAGATATTGTAAGATAATGAGGACATGTTTCAACAAAAATTTTAGTTCCAAGTTTTCGTTCTTCTTTAATTTGCTGTAATGCTTTTTGAGAACCGATATGGACAAAATAAATTGTACAACCGTAATCTCTTCCAAATTTTGAAATTGTTTTGATTGCCTTTGCTTCAAAGTCAGGAGATCTACTTTCAGACCAGGCAGGAAGACCATCTCGCTTTTTCTCTTTAGCTGTTTTTATCCCACATGCACATGATTCATAGTCTTCTGCATGAACCAATACAGGGCAACCAAGTGATGCAGCAGTTTTTACGATCTCTTCTACTAGTTTATCATTTACATCTACTGTCGCTTCAGACAATTTAGAAGAATATGGAGACATGTCCATATACACATGTCCTATATCACCACCAAGATTCATGTAAATTTTAAATGAAGTTATTCCTTTTTCAATACAATAAGGCATTTCACTGATTTGTTGTGGAGTAAAAATAGATGCATGTATTGTATAATCGATATAATGATTTTTTGATGCTGCCTCGAGTTGTTCAGGTAATGATGTTTTAAAGGAATTTCCTAATCGCAACATTCTCATCATAGTTGTTATTCCACCAATAGCTGCTGCGTGTGACTCAGTTTTTGCAGCTTGATCAATTGGAGAATATACTCCATAGTGAACATGAGTATCAATTGGTCCAGGTATTGAGATTAAGCCGTTTCCATCTATTTTATGATCACATGCAGGAGTATCATTTGTAAAACCAACAATTTTTCCGTCATCAATTATGATATTTTTGTCAATCATTCCTTGAGGTAAAATTACGTGTGAATTTGTGATTATGGTATCATACGTCATCAAAAAATTTTCATGGCATGCAGTCTATTATGCGTTAAGATACAATACAAAAAGTGATGTTGTTTCTTATCACCATAATTTCATTAAAAATGAATAAAAACACATCACTGAGATGTAATAACAGGGCCGGTGGTTTAGTGGTATAATGCCTCGTTCGCAACGAGGATGTCGGGGGTTCAATTCCCCCCCGGTCCATTAATAATTTTTCCAGAAACTATTATACATAAACAAGGATTACAAATTCATATGAAGGTTTTTGATGGAAAAAAAGCTGCTCAAGAATACATGTCAAAACATACTCTTGCATTTTCTACTCCAGAGCTAACTCTAATGAGATTTGCATTTTGGTTAGGAGATACTGTTCCAGATCCAGAAAATAAAGACAACACGCTTCCAAGAATGTTAACATTTATGGTAGAACAAGATTTTGCACCGATTTTAATAGATGATGATAAATATGAGCCATCTGGTGCCGTCAAGAGTTCAAATGTTTACGGAAATGCATTTACAGAAACTAACCAAGATGGAAAATTTTGTTCGGAATGTGGTACAACATTATCAAACACAGCAAAATTCTGTCCTGAATGCGGTACAACACAGGATTAAATTTAAAATAATTTTATGTTTTAGTACCACACTTTGTGCAGAACTTTGCGTTTGGTCTTAATGATGCACCACATGAGGTACATCCATTTCCACTAGTTGCAACAGTTCTTCTTGGCATTAAAGCAGGATCAGGAGACGGTAAAGTTCCAACATCACCAAATGCTTGTTGGGCAGATACAATACCAGGAGGACCACCAACTGGATTTTGTGCGGAACCAGATCTTGGAGGTGCCCCCATACCACTCATTCCAGGTTGTCCCATTCCAGGCATCAAACCAGGTGATTGAGTATTTCCAGAACTTGCACCTTTTGATTTTTTTAATTCAAAAATTACTTTAATTGCAAGAAACTCTAATGCAGAATAAGCTACAACATAATCACCTAATTTTTGAAAAAATTCTTTATCACTTAGTAGACCTTTTTTGTACATATTATTTGTGTCAAGAAATGATTCATAGTATCCTTGAGAATCATCAAACAAGCTTTGTAGCTTGTCAAAAAGCATGTTAAGAGTATCTACTTCACCAAATGACATACCAGTGCTTTATTTTTTGGAATATTAATTACTTTAGGATCAATTTAGCAATAAAAGTTTGATTTTATTCATTTATCATGCTTAGAATTTCTTAGGTAAAACTAATTCTCAACACAGATAATTTGTTAATTTAATATCACAATATAAAAAAATCTAATTAAAAATAAACTTGAGCGTAATGTCGTAAATCACATGATTCAATAAAACAAATTCCACTAAAAAATGGTAAAAATGTGTAGAATGGGTTAAATCCAAGATCTTATAATCAATCGAGTGGATGAGATTTTAGAGTCACCAAAGGAAAAAATTTTAGAGTTTATTGTTTCAAACCCAAGCTCTCATCTAAGAAAGATCAAAATAAATTTAGGATATTCTATGGGGACCATACAATATTATCTTAAAATTCTTGAAAAAGAAGGAAAGATAAAATCAATTAAAACAAAGTTTTACAAAAATTATTACCATATATCAGAATCTGACGAAAAAATGCTTTCAATACTTAATTTAGATTCTCCAAGAAATATAGTTATTTTCTTACTTCAACATGAATCAGCTACTCATAAAGAAATAGCAAAAGGGGTTGAATTATCATCATCAACTATTAGTTGGCATATGAAGAGATTAATAGAATTACAAATTGTTCAAACAGAATATTCTGGAAAATATACAATATATCGTCTCAAAAATAGAAATGATGTATTACATAACTTGAGCAAATGCAAGTCAACGGTTTGGAATACTATGGTAAACAACATGACGGATATATTGACTGCATTTCACGAAAAATAAAACAGACATACATTTGCCTGCTTTACAATTTCCAAATTTATCACAAATATATTTACAGATTAGCTATCTCAATCCGTTTGATGATCCTGCAGATATTGTATCATCAGAAGATATCATTGCAGGTTCAGTAGATATTGCAATTGCAGGTCTTTCAATATTTTTGACAATATTATCTCTTCGTGCTTACAAAAAAACAAAACTGCCTCAATTAAAATACATAGGAATAGCTTTTTCGTTATTTTCAGTATATTTAGGAATAGATGCATTACAAGAACTATTACCGATAAATGAAGATTCTTTCGATTTCATTTTATCATTAATTGTATTGTTTATTCTAATTTGTTTCTTTTTAGGCATAATGAAAAAAAGTAAAAATAGTCTGGAAAAAAAATAATTGTTCAGTTTATTGTTTATAATACAAGATTCGATTTGATTTACGCATGATTAATTTTATAGTTGATTAAGATTACTACCAACTTCTGATTAATTGCTAAATTGTAAAATTAAAAATTAAATTCAAGAATGCAAAATAAAACAAACTATGCAATCTATACTACGATATTGGGGGTCATTTTGCTGTCAACTATCTCAGCTAATGAATCTGCTTTTCAAGTATTTGCACAAACAAACTCAGAAAATGGATTCACTGTACGAAGTGGAGAACAAATTAACAAAGATCCGTTTGTAAAGTCACTACTTGAAAAAATAGAATTGATGAAACAGAGGTTAAATGAGGCAGCAGAAAATCAAAAAAAACAGCAAGAACATCAAAAATTTATTGAGCAACAAAGAGAACTAGCAAAACAAGAACTAGTAAAAGATCTAGGCATGATGCGTGAGCAATATCAAGATTATACACCACAGGCATCTTTTACAAGTTTTGTAACTTCAAAGCCAGTAGAAACCCATAATGTTTACTGGGGCATGTTCAATTATCAACAAGAAAAAGTATCTGATGCACGTAAAGCAATGAAAGCTGTTTTAGATAATGGTGGATCACTCCAAGAAGCAAGAGAAGCATATCACGATGCTGCAGCAATCAAGCGTGTCCAACTAATAGACATGACAAAAAACCTGAATATCAAACATGGATTAGCAGATAACACAGTTCAATCTACCTTTGACAAATATGGAAAACTACCAAGGTACGATTAACTAATTTTTATTTTTTTATATGATACAACCATCGATCTGACTCAACAAATTTCGAATGTGTGGATTACAATTGCAGATATCTGGAATTAACTTGATTTTTTTAATTGAAATATTATGAGCAGACTCAATCAATTAGCGCTAATTTCTGGTTTAATTGTATTAGTTTCAGGTTTGACAGGTTTTGCAACATCTCAAGCGTGGGCCGATGGAGGCATCATATTATCAGTAAATAGTTTATCAGAGTTTAAGGCAGGTCAATATCCTTCAATTTCGGGTAAAGTAACAGACTCTAATGGGAATCCATTATCAGATGTTGAAGTTCAAGCCAACTTTCCTTCAAGATCTATTATGACAATAACTGATTCAACAGGCAAGTTTTCAATTACAACCAAAATTCCAGCTCAACCCGGAGAATATGTTGTTAAAGTATTTGCAACAAAAGGCAAAATGGGAATAAATACACAGATATCTTATCAAGTAAAAGAGAATAATCCAATAATCGTATCAACAGATACAGCAAAAGAAATTGAAGAATTAAAACAAGAACCAAGCTCAGAAACTATTCTTCAACAAATTGAAGAACAAAAAATAAATGACATAAAACAAAAAGCATTATCAGAAGAACAACAAAAAATCAAAGAGCAAAGACTACAAGAACAAATAGATTTGAAAAGAGATTTAAAATCAGATGAGAAAGAACAAGAGTCACATAATCCAAGAAATGCTTTTTTGAGTTTTTTAATGGATATAGATAATTCAGTGAAAAATATTTTCTGGAATCAGTTCTTGTTTACAGAAAAGATTACAAATCAAGGACAGATGGCAAAGGAAAATGCACTAAAAGAAGGAAAAACACCAGTAGAAGCAATGAAAATGTTTCAGAAAGGAGCAGCCGTAACAAGAAATGAACTCATAGAAGAAAATAAGAGAATTAACATAGAATATGGTAATGCAACAAATGATGTTCAGCAACAGTTCGATGAGAAAGGTAAGCTTCCAAGAGAATAAACATATAATTTGTAAATATCAAAAAATAGAAAAATATGTAAATAATTTATGCTTGTAATGCTCTATCAATCATATTTTTGTATGATTCTTTTGATGCTGCACCAACTTGTTGACTAACTATTTCACCTTTGTTAAGGAGAAGTAAGGTTGGAATGCTAAAGACATTGTATTTGGAGGCTAATTCATTTGCCTCATCTACATTGACTTTGACAAATTTTACTTTGCCTTGATAGTCATTGGCTAGCTCTTCTACTACTGGACCCACCATTCTACATGGACCACACCATTGAGCCCAAAAGTCAACAAAAACTGGTATATCAGAGTTGATTACATTGATTTCCCAAGACTTTGCATCTGAAACTTCTGTTATTCCCATAATAATCATAATTTATTGAACATACCTAAAAACGTTCACCAGAATTAACACCATTTTTTGTTGGATAAGAAAAACACAAAAATAGATTTTGTGATATATACTTAAATGTCGTTTCAATAAATCTGAGATATGAGTGCTGAACTTAGACTTAAAAAATTAAGAGGATCTGGGGGTTATGTCATGGCAACTGTAACGGATCAGCAACAAATGAAAGGAAATCTTGGAGGTCCGGATCTTTTTTTGGCACCAATTGGCAGATTAGACAATCAAAAAATTACCAAATACTTTTGCAACACATGTGAAAAAGAATTTGAAGGTTCTCCAAAAATCGAATATGAAAATCCAAATGAGGAAGTTGCAGAGAATTTAATTCTTGCAGAAAAAGGACAGTATATTTGTAATTCATGTAGTGCAACAATAGCAGAATATAGAGAATTTAAAAAACAAAATGAAACAGTTGAAGTGGGAAGTGCAAAGCCGTTAGAGACTGCAAGTCAAACAATTGCGCCGCAAATTTCAGAACCGGTCGTACAAGAAGTAAAACCTGAAGTTAGCATACAACCAGCTACGCAACCAAGTTCATCTACAGCAATTAGTTCAATTGAAGGATTAGCAGTATATGATGAAAATGCGAAAAAAATAGGAAAGGCAAAACAAGTTGGTATAGATTCCAATCAAGCAGTAGTGTTGATAATTATAAAAAACGATGGAACTGAAGGCAGTATCCCATGGAATAGTATCAGAAAGGTAGGAGAAGTGATTCTTTTAGGAAATCCAACAGTTGCGCCTCAACCAAGCCAACCAGGAAAATGTACAAAATGTGGATTTTCAAATAAAGATGGCTCCAAGTTTTGTGAAGAATGTGGCAGCAAGCTACAATAAACGTAGATAAATTTAATCAATCAGACTATAGGCGATAGAATGAAGTTGAAAAAAAAATCCATCTCAAAAGGAATACTCAAAGATATCTTAATTGTAGCAATAGGAGTTATTGCGATATGGATTGGGCTACAAATTGCATTTGGAACTCAAAATCCATTTTATGTAGTAGCTAGTGGAAGTATGATTCCAGTTTTAGAAGTATATGATGTATTGATTGTTCAAGGACATGAACCGTTTGAAGATATAGAAGTTGGTGATATTATCGTATTTAATCGTCCAGTAGGACACGATAGAGTAATCGTACATAGAGTTGCATCAATTATTGATGATGATCCTAAAACGATCAGAACAAAAGGAGATGCAAATCCATCGTCAATTCCTGGAACAGATTTTCCAATTACTAAAGAGGAATATATCGGTAAAGTGGCATATGTAATTCCACAAGTAGGATATGTCACACAGTTATTGAAACCTCCGATAAATTATGTCATAATTGTAGTTGTTGTAGGAATTATGATTGCAAAACAGATGTACAAAAAGAAAGATGAAAAGACAAGTCTACAAGATCCAGTCAATCAAAATGATATGGATATAGAATCATCTACAAAGATTCAGGAATTAGACAAGATAGAAAGAGATAATGAATATTCAAAACACGAAGAAGGTAAATTCTCTGAAACAGAAGAGTCAAAAAATACTGAAAAAGATCAGAAATAATTTTCTAAGTACAGGAGAATCCATACATCTAAAGTGCAATTACAATTAGTAAAAACAGATTTTGAGATTATAAGACTGAATCTTTAGTCTTAAAAACTCGATTAAAGTAATCAGATTGTTCATTTGGTTTTTCAATATCATTTGTAATTCCTGCAAGATTTTTTGCAAGATTCTTTTTGTATCCAATTTGCATTTGTCGTTGCATTTGAATTCTTTGTGCTTGTGGAGAACCAGCTCCATGCATTGATTCAGTAAGATAACCAACTGCATTTCTTCCTAATGTCATATTTTCAATTAGTCTAAGTATTCTCATTCGATTTTCAACATCTGCTCCCTTACGACCTTTAAGGTATTTTTTGAGCAATGGTCCAGCCACAGGATGTCTGAAGTCTTTTTCAGAAGGAAGTGTTACAACTAATCCGCCTGCAATATCTTGTGCTAATCTACTAATTTCATACGGAAATCGAGTTACATTGTGTTTACAAACTTGAGCAAGCATGTCTTCATTAAGATATACACCTGATTTCATTTTGTGTCCTTGATGTGATGATGCAATTCCTGCAGCAAAAATTGTTTCATTAAGATGAGTCATTTCAATAATTTTATCTTTGATATGAGACACATTTGGTACGCCGTTATAGTCAGCTATTGCAGCTGCTGCACCAATCAAGACATCACCTAATCCAGTTTTACAGACATAACTTCGTCTATGATAACATGTAAAGCGTTCAACTAGCATTGATGCAAATTCATATTCGCCATACATGAATACTTTATCCCATGGAATAAACACTTTATCTAGAATCATTAATGCTTCTTGTCCTCCATATTTTGCATTACCATCATCAATTGTTCCTTCTTCCATACTTCTGGTGTCACACGACTGTCTTCCATAGATGTAGGTTACACCTTTAGCATCTGCAGGGATAGCACCAACAACTGCCCAGTCTTTGTCGTTTTCTGTTAAACGAACTGTAGGCATTAAAATAATCCAATGTGAATTGATACAACCAGTTTGATGTGCTTTAGCTCCTGAAACATAGATTCCTTTATCATCTTTAGCAACTACTCTAGTAAACAAATCAGGATCATCTTGTTCTGCAGGTCCTTTACTCCTATCGCCTTTTGGATCAGTCATTGCACCGCCAATTACAAGATTTTCTTTTTGCATCATTTTTACAAATTCTAAAAATCGTTTATGATAAGTGGTTTTATGTTTCTCATCAATTTCAAATGTAACAGAATGTAATGCGTTTAGTGCATCCATTCCAACACATCTCTGAAAACATGTACCAGTATTTTGTCCTAATTTTCTTTGCATTTTATTTTGTAAAACTAAATCTTGTGCACTCTCTGCAATATGTAAAAACCTGTTAACTCTTAATCCAGTAATAGATGAATTTGTAGAGGCTAACTCTTCTTCTCGTATAGCCAAATCATACGTCTCAGCTACTGCATTAATTGAAGGTCTAATCATTGGGTGATCTACAGGTTCTTTTACAAGTTCTCCAAAGAGGTAAACTTTGATATCACGACCCCTCAGACTTTGGATATAATCTTCACCAGTTCTAATTGTCTTTAGGACATTAGCCATGTAATATTACTAGTTTCTATGTTGTATAAATATTCTAAAACTATGAGAGAAAATTTTACGAGGGAATGCGATCAGATGCCTATTCTGACATCAAGAATCTTACAGCCCTTGCCCTTTTCCATAACCAGAACTGGATTCATGTCAAGTTCTTTAATTTCCTTAAAATCAGTGACAAGTTGAGATAATCGTTGAATACATTCAGATAGTTTGGCAATATCAGAGGGCTTTTCACCTCTTACCCCTTGAAGTATTTTTTGTGTTTTAATAGATGCAATCATGTCATTTGCTTCCTTATCAGTGACCGGTGCAAGTTTGAAAGTAACATCTTTTAGAACTTCAACATAGATTCCACCCATTCCAAGCATAATAACTGGACCAAATCCAGGTTCCAGTTTAGAACCAATAATCAATTCTTTTCCACCTTTTACCATCTCAACAATAAGAACTCCTTTTATCTCGGCTTTTTTGTTGTATTTTTTAGCATTTGCAATAATTGTCTTAAATGCATCTTTAATTTCAGAGTCGTTTGTTAGGTTTACTTTAACACCACCAGCGTCTGATTTGTGTATAATTTGCGGTGATGCAATTTTCATAACTACAGGATAACCGATTTGTTTTGCAATCTTTATTGCATCTGATTCAGTTTTTGCAAGTGCACTTTTTGGTAAAGGTAATCCATATGCTTTAAGAACTTCTTGTCCTTCTTCTTCCAAAAGATTTGGTCGTTTTTCTTTTTTTACTTTATCAAAAATTTTCTTTGCTTTTAGTTTGTCAACTTTAAATTTAGGAATTTTCCCTTCGGGTGTTTTAATCCAGTTTGAAAACTTGAGCATTGCAGCAAGTGTTCTAATTGCTCCTTCTGCATATGTATAATATGGAACATCACCTGCAGCTAAAATTTCCCTGTTAGTAATTCCTTCATCTAATCCCATCAAACTTGCAAGCATTGTCTTTTTGTGTTTTTTTGACATTGCAACAATCACTTCAGCTAATTTATCATAATTCAGAGTTCCAGATGGAGTGCACATTGAAATTACAGAACCAACATTGGGATGTGCTAAAACACGATCTAAAACATTACTGAATCTATTAAAATCAGCATCACCTACAATATCTACAGGATTACGTGAACTTCCCCAAGGTGGGATTACTGCATTAATCTTTGGACGAATGCTTTCAATATTTGCCATTTTAATTCCAAGTCTAGAGCATGCATCAGTTGAAATAATTGCAGGTCCACCAGCATTTGATACAATTACAAGATCTCCCTTTGAAGGAAGTGGTTGTTTTGAAAATGCTGTAGCATAATCAAAGAGTTCTTCCATCGTATCAACACGAATTGCACCTGATTGTTTTAGCAAAGCATCATAAATTTCATCAGAGCCCATAAGAGCTCCAGTGTGAGACATTGCAGCCTTGGCGCCTTCAGGACTACGACCAGATTTAAGAACTAGAACAGGTTTTTTGAGTTTTTTAGTAATATTTTTACAAACTTTTAGGAATTCCTGGCCATCGCCCATATCTTCAAGATACATTACAATTACTTTGGTTTGATTGTGATTTGCTAACATCTTAAGAATGTCAACTTCGCTCATTGCAGCTTTGTTTCCCATGCTAATTACTGCAGAAAATCCAATGCCTTGTGCACTAGCATCTTCAACTAGTGCAGCACATATTGCACCACTTTGAGATACAAGTGCAATTTTACCAGACTTTGGTGTAACTTTAAGGAAAGTAGAATTCATCATTGTCTTTGGATCAAGATTCATGACACCAAGACAATTAGGACCAATGATTTGGATTTTGTATTTTTTAGCAATATCTTTTAGTTTTTGTTCTCTTTTTGCTCCTTCTTCATCAACTTCTTTGAAACCAGCAGTGATTATAATTACGCCTTTAACTTTTTTCTTGCCACATTCTTCTAAAACATCTGCAACCAAAAGATTGTTGATTACAATAACAGCAAGATCAACAGGTTTTGGTATATCTAAAACACTCTTGTAAGCTGTTTTGTAAAATACAGTTGGTCTTGAAGGACTAACTGGAAATACAGTACCTTTGAAACCATTCATAATATTTGATGTAATAGTTGCTCCAACACTACCTCGTTTGTCAGATGCGCCGATAATTGCTATAGATTTTGGTGAGAGAAAAACAGATTCAGCCACGTTAATTGGGACTAGGATTTTGTATAATAAAGTTATTCATGGAAACTTTTGATCTCTTTTTTTAGCTTCCTAACATCTTGCCTGCTAAATTTTCTTTTCGTGGAACCCATAAAAGAGTAATTTTAGGAAATGTTCCGATCAAAGCCCATGCTTCACGTGCAAGTTCTCGTAATCTATCATTGTTTATTGCAAATTCATGATTTAGTTGAGAAATTGTATTTTTTGAATCGCTAAATATCATAATCTCTTCAGTAGAATTTGCAAAATTTTTCAGTACTGCAATTATTGCCAGATATTCAGCCTGATTGTTTGTGATTTCTGGTTTTTTCTCATAAAAAGATTCACCAGTCTCTTTTACAAAATATCCATATCCTCCATTTGGACCACCAGATCCATCTACATACACATTAACTACCATCTTTATACAGCCTCGTCATTTTTACACTCAGATTAATTACTATCATGTAAATTATTGTAGATATAATTTGCGATACAATAGAAGCAAGATACGCATCATAATTAATTGTTAAGAAATAGTATTGCAAGAACCACCTTACAATAGTATAAACAACTTCAGATATTCCAAGAGAGGTTACAATTTTAATTAGATCATGTTTTAGTTTTGATTTATCGGTCTGGCCAGACTCAAGTAAATATTTTTTTCGATTATCTAAATAATACAAGCCACCAAATGTAGAAAAATACACAACATAATCAACAAGCAGAGTATAAGTTGTGTTGAGATAATTTTCTTGCTCAGATAATGTGTGAGCAACAATCGCTGATATTGTAATTGATGCAGCAAAAGCAATAAGAATATTTTTGTTTAACATAAAATATTTACGATATTTTGACATAAAATTAATAATTGTGTGCTACAATTAAACTAAGATTAATCCAAGGTGATCTTCAAAAATATCAATAATCCGGCAAGCTCTGCAATACCCACTCCTAGCATATACGGAAATATTTCATGTGAAAAGATTTGATCCATTGAAAAATATGCCAAAGCTCCAATAACATTATGAAGAATTAACATACTTGCAACTACAATCATTCCTAATGGAAGTTGTGCTCGTGTCTTTGCATACATTTTTCCAAAAATACAAATCAAGACTCCAAGAACTAGCATATTGATAATTGAAACGATAGATAAGACTAGAGAGTTTGGTTCCATTTAGAGAGAAGCAACTCCTGATCTTTTATTTACTTTTATCCAGTTTTGCTTCAATTTCTTCAAGTATCTCCATATTAGCCTCTAAAAATGTAGATATAAAATACATAATACTATATTTTTCTCCAACCTTTGTAATCAAATTATTTTTTTCAAGAACTTTGATGTGATGCTGAATTGCCTTATAATCAAGACCCATTTCCTTAGCAAGTTGATTTGTGTTAAGAGGGGTTTTCTTTAGTATAGATATAATGCGTAAACGGTTTAATCCTCCCCTTGAGCCTGCAAAAATAAACCACAAAAGTCTTTTTGAATAGGGATCATTTACCATCAGTCATAAAATTCTAGCATGCCTCAATTAAAGGCATTATGGAGTGTTCTTGACAATATTAGAAAGTATAAAAAACATAATCAAGCAATTCATGTGAACAAGAAATGATGTTAAACTATGATGCTCCATTATACAGACCTCCATCGGAGGCAAGATCATTAATTTTTCAAGTTACTTTAGGTTGTTCTTTTAATGAATGTTCATTTTGTGACATGTATAGATCAAAACAATATTCAGAAAAACCATGGGATGAAGTAAAAATGGAAATTGATCTAATGGCAAAACAACTGCCAGATACAAGAAAAATCTTTTTGGCAGATGGAGATGCATTAAATCTTGATTCAGAGTATATTGTAAAAATTGTCAAATATCTTTATGAAAAATTTCCAAATCTTGAAAGAATTTCTTGTTATGCAATGCCTATGAATATTTTAAAGAAAACTCCAGAAGAGTTGAAGAAGATGCATGAAGCTGGATTAGATATGTTATACTTGGGAATTGAAAGTGGTTCAGACATAGTTTTGAAAAAAGTAACAAAAGGAGCAATTTCAAAAACAATTATCAAATCAGTCAACAAGGCAAAAGATGCAGGTTACATCATGTCTTGTATGATAATTTTGGGATTGGGTGGAAAAACTTATTCTAAAGAACACATAAGAGGAACTGCAGAAGTAATTAGTGCTTGTTCACCTAATTATGTTGGAGCATTAACACTTTATTTAGAAAATGGAATTAAACAAGAATTTCTAGATAAATTTGGGGAACCATTTATTCAAATTAATGATGATGAATCATTAGAAGAATTACGTGATTTAATCAGTCAAATAGAAACCAAAGAAGAGATAGTCTTCAGGGCAAATCATGGTTCTAATGCATATACAATCAAAGGTACATTTCCACAAGACAAACAAGAAATGTTAGATAAAATAGAATGGATGAAACAACATCCAGAAATTATGCGCCCTCAAGGACTGCGTGGATTTTAAAATCTAAATAAATTTTCTAAAATTCCTATTT
The DNA here is from genome assembly GCA_042138315.1 of Nitrosarchaeum sp. GTDB lineage: Archaea > Thermoproteota > Nitrososphaeria > Nitrososphaerales > Nitrosopumilaceae > Nitrosarchaeum. Next base: position 7,429 of record JBHIUL010000004.1, on the reverse strand, counting down.
GATATACAATTATCATGCCCAAAACAAAGCTAAGAGTGCCTGTCAAGTATCTCATTATTCTTTTGACTCGAACATTATTTGTTAGTCCAAATGGAATTCCTATCAATCCTCCAATCAAAGACATTCCAATGATTGAACCAATTCCAAAAATACCAATAAACGTCAATGTTGTTGAAAGACTATGAGTCATTCCAGAAGTCATAACAATTAATGTACCGCTTCCAGCAAGACCATGAATCATTCCAATTAAATACGATTTGTGATTGTGCGAGTGATTATTATCATGATGGTTGTGTTCATCAAAATGAATTGAACCATCTTTATGGATATGAGGATGTCTATGTTTTAGAATACTTTTGTTTGTAATTTTTGTAAATGCCAATAAAATTAACATCAATCCAACTAAAAATTCAAATCCAGAAAAAACTTCTTTGTGTATAGTAAGTGTAAAACCATAAACTAACAAACCAACGAGAATCAAAGTTGTTGTATGTCCAGCTCCCCATAGTGCACCAAGTAATGTGGATTTAGTTAAACTAGATTTGACTAGTTGTTTTTTTGATTGAATAATATTAGAATTTGTTATTTGAGTCGATACTGCTGATATATGATCTGCTTCAAAAGCATGTTGAATTCCAAGTGCCAATCCAAATCCAGCAATAATAGCAGGGGCAAAATCACCTATTTGGCCAAAAAGTTCTTCAAACAACTTACAACATAAAGCGTCCGAATATCATGGTAAAAAGAATTTCCAAAATTTAGAGTTGCTCGACGATTGGTTTTAGATTATCTGGTAGATCAGGAATTTCAGTATGGCTTTCATTGTTTTGAAGTATTTCCGGTCCTATTCTTCGCACTCTTTGAGTTCCAATTAAGGTATCAATATTTCTTTGAATATCCTTTTCAGGTAAAATTGCCTTTAATTTTTCAATTACAATCTCTTCATTTTCATATTTTTTAATTGCATATTGCACTAGAATTATTTTTTCATTTGAAGAATAATCAGTCATTGAAGATTTTATCATATTCAGAGTAAAAAACATTCGTGAAAATACGAATTAATTGTTTTTTGGTTCATAACAAATGAATTCAGTAATTAAATTTGAATCAATTTTAGGTATAAAAAATAAACATAAAATTTTCTTATGTAGATGGAAGTGAAAATACAAATCTAGCGCCATTGCGGTATTCTGTATCTAACCAAATTTTACCACCATGAGCTTCTATTATTCCTCTACAAACGGTCAATCCTAGGCCAGTACCTTCATGCTCAATGTTTGGAGTGACAAGTTGCTGAAATTTATCAAAGATTATTTCTGCTTCACTTGAAGGAATTCCAATTCCATTGTCCGCAACAGAGATGATAGTTTCTTGATTGTGATGTTCTGCAGTGATGATAATTTTTCCTTTTTTTGCAGGAACAAAATCAATTGCGTTTTTTACTAGATTGGAAATTACTTGAGCTATTCGCTTTTGATCACATTTGATTTTCCAAGAATTATCAAGTTTGAGTTGCAAATGAATATTTTTTTGACCAGTGAATGGTCTTATACTTTCTAAGACATTTTCCAAGTATTCTTTCAGGTCTATTTCTGTTTTTGATAGTGTAATTTCATTAAGATCAAATTTTTTGAGTTCAATAAAGTCATTAAGTAATTCATTTATCGAATTACTATTTTTTAAAATAATTTCAATTCTTTTGCGTTGTTTTTCGTTAAGATTTCCATCTTTTTCTAGCAACAGTTGTTCACATGAGTTTAGAATTGGTGTCAATGGGTTTTTAATTTCGTGACTAAGCATAGAAACAAGCTCATCTTTTAGTTTTTCTTTTTCTTCTAGTTTAATTTTA
>JBHIUL010000004.1:0-5480 GCA_042138315.1 Nitrosarchaeum sp. | reverse complement strand
ATGTCTTTTCCTGTTGTAACAGTTTCAAATACATATACATCAATTCCAGAAATAGAGTCAGTTCCTTTGTATGTCATTGGATCATCAAAAAAAACTGCGGGGTGAAAGAAATCATAATTCTTTTTTTCAACTCCTGGAAAAAACTCAAAATAACTTCCATCCCTATCCAAATGTTTTCGAGAAATTGCATCAATTTTATAGATATTTTCAACTCCAAATAATTTTTCATTTGTACTTGCTTTTTTACTTGAAACAGTTGATTTGATAGTTAGTTCATTACCATTAATTGAAACTATATCATTAATTAAAGAATCACGTAATAGAAACGGTTCAGATAGTTGACCATAGACATTATCTACTACTTGATTTTCTCCTTCATATTCCATATCAATCATATGTATTTCAGATAACTTTTGATTATTAGGAATTGCAACAAACATCCATGACATAATTACGACAATAGATACTAAGAACAGAATAGATATTTGGAAAGTTAATTTGTTTGTTTTTAACATTTCAAATTATTGTTGTTAATTTTTTATATAAACTAAAGTACTAAATGAAATTATACAAATTTACTTTTTTAAAGAAATTTAGGCGGGATTTTTGTAGTAATAGTGTTATACGTTCTAGGCATAAAACTAGGATTTTGGTAAGGTGATGGTGAATGTGGTAGGATTATTTCTTACAGAAATTGTTCCTTGGTGTTGTTCAATAATTGATTTACAAATACCCAAGCCTAATCCTGTTCCAGTAGGTTTTGAAGTAAATAGGGGGTCAAATATTTTGGGCAATATTTCCTCAGGGATTCCAGCTCCAGAATCCTCAATTTCAATTATAATTTTTGATGCTTCATTCTTAGTTCGGATTATTATTTTACCAGAATTATCGATAGCCTGAAGTGAATTTGTAATCAAATTAGAAAATACAGCCTTTAGTTTTTCGCCATCACAATTTATTTGAATATCATTTTCTGGTAAGACAAAGGTCACAGTATCAGGAAGATCAAGAGATTCAATAGAATTTTTCAACATAGCATTAATTGAGTTTGTTGAAGAAGTGATCTTTGTAGTTTTTACAAAATTTAGTGTGTCATCAATTATTCGCTCTAAATGACGAATAGATTTTTTCAATACACTACATCTTTGTTTCATAGCATCATCCATATGGGATTCCAATTTAATGCTAAGAATATCAGAATATGTTTTGATTATAGTTAAAGGATTTTTTAAATCATGTGCAAGTCTTGAGGACATTATTCCTAAAGCAGATATTTTTTCAGTTGTGATAAGTTTTTCAGTTTGTATTTTAATTTCATTTTCAAGAATTTCATTTTGTTGACGTAATTCTTGTTCAACTCTTAGTAGTTTTGCAGTATTTTCTTGTAATTTTCTATTTAATGTAATAGATTGAAATTCTTTTTCAACCCATTTTGCAAGATCTGCAAGTACAGTTTTATCAGATTTGCTAAATTTACGTGGGATTTTATCGATTATACATAATGTTCCAAGCATTTGATTGTCAGCATTTTGAATTGGCTTGCCAGCATAAAATTTTATGAATGGTTCTCCAGTAACAAGAGGATTATCAGAAAAACGATCATCTTTTGTAGCATCTTCAATCACTAATACATCTTCATGTAAAATTGCATGTGCACAAAACGACATACTACGTGGGGTTTCAGTAGCAGATAATCCTGCACATGATTTGAACCATTGTCTATTTGTATCAACCAGACTAACTAGAGCTATAGGAACATCAAAAAGGATTTGAGCAATTCTAGTGATTCTATCAAATTTTTCTTCTGGGGGGTATCTAGAATATTTAATTCGTGTAATGCCTGAATCCGTTGTGATTCATTTTTAGGACTATCTGCTTCCAATGTTTTTTGAAATTATAAAGGGCGGTATAATATTTTGTGTTTAAATTTAGGATGAAAATAATTAACAGGTTCAATCCCCATTTTTGGAAATATCAAAACGTGATTATACATGATTACTCTTTTTCGTAAAGATTTACGGTAACCTTTGTAGTCCAAGGTTTAAGTTCATCAGGAAATATCACCAATAATCCACTATCTTTTTTGATGTTCTTACATGTACCACTATAGCTTTGTTTGTTTTGGCCAAAACAACCAGATTCACTGTAAAAAGCAAATTTAGAATTTGTAAAATGTTCACGTTCTATAGATGATGGAACAAAGTATACATCAAAACCTAAATCTTTGTTATCAGTTTTGACACTATAATCATAGGATGTAATATCTTTAGATGTGCATATGGGGAAAAATTGTACATATCCATTTTTTATTTTTAATTGTTGTTCTGAATTGTCATAGTTTTTGTTTTCTATGTCAGGATATACAGATACATCAGGATCTTTACTTAACTCATTTCCTTGAATGAATTCTATCTCGTGTCTAATATTATCCACAGCTTTTCTGTATAACATTGGTTGCCATTCTTCTTGACAGTCACTAAATTCATGTTTTAATTCAATTAATGATTTGCCATTAATTGTTTGAAGTTGATTTGTATTGTATTCTTTGGATTCTGCAACAAACACATGATTGACATTAGTTTTATCTGATTTGTACCAAGAATTGGTCACCTCAAAAATAATATTCTTTGAATCACTGTTCCATTCAGATAGTAAATGAACATACACAGAATATTTGTTTATCACGTGTTGCGTTTCTGATGCAAAAAGCAAATGACCAAAAAAGGCGTTAAGAAATATTACAAAGAACACAGCTACAGGAATAACAATGTAAAATATCTTTTTCATATGAAAATTACTAAAAGTTTAGGGATAAAAATTACACAGAGATACAAAGTTATTCCTTTAGTTTACTTTCAACAAAAACATCAGAACCATACCAACTGTATCTAAAATAATCCAGACACCATTCATGAAACATTGGATCTTTTGAATAAAACATCTCACTTAGATCTGATTCGCCATTAATCGTGGGAAACATTACGCATACTTCTTTCTCATTCATGACAATCATAGTTTGAACATTTTTTGTCATCTTTCTTTCAATTAGTCCTTTTTCTACTAATTTGTCATATCCTAGTTTCTTTAGTAATGCTTTTCTTCCTTTAGGAATTACCGCAGACTCGGAAAATATGTAATTGAATTTCACACCTTTCTTAACTTGTTTTACTAATGGTTCAATCAAATCAAGTGGTACTTCAGATAGAATTTCATAGATATATTCATGTGAATTTTTGTAGATGGTCTTCCATTGTTCTAGTACTTTTGAGAATCCTGTAATGTGTTGATTAATTGCAAGCTGACCGCAACGCATTTGGAATTTATGAGGAACTTCACCGAAATTGTGTTCTTCAAAGTATTTTCTATTCTGTAACAAAAACACTAAGGATGGAACTTGAGTGCATACTATCTGACCAAAAGTTGTTAATTCATAGGTGCCGTCTATTTTCTTTTTTATCAATCCACTTTCTTCAAGTCTTGTAAAGTTTCGATGAACTTCTTGCTTTGTTGCTTGAATTTCTTTGGCAAATGCAGTAGGTGTTAAATTTTTGCTCAATAATCTAAATAATATATTTAATCGTTGAGGACTAGCAAGTTCTAAAACATAATCTGCAGTCTCATCAATTAGATCAGTCATTATGTAAAGATTATTCTATTTATTAAAAAACTAGATGGAAATAAGCTATAACTAACAAAAACTAATTGGCCATACTAATTCTTAATTTCTCAACTGTACATTTGTAATGGATTTGCTCATCAGTTAATTTTTGGCATTTAATACATTGAAATTGTGTAGGCTGATGGCATTTATCACATTTTTTCATAAGTTCAAGTGTAATTCCGCATTTTCTACAACTATCAATTCGCATAGAATATCTACACAAAGAATGTGCATATACATTGGTAAGCTGTTTAGCTTACCAGTAATCTCAGAGAGATACCATATTCTATGAAGAACCACGCCTAAGTATAATCATGAAAACACAAATCTCAAACTGGGACAAAATGGTTCACGCCCCATTCAAAAAGGTCGTAAAATTCGATCTTTTCTGCATCGGAATCGGTGCAGTGATTGGAATTGGGGTAGGAGCTTATCTTGGTGCTAGCGGTTTATTGGGCTAGCATCAATTTTTTTTATTTATTATTATTCAATTTATAGAAAGAAATACCTTTTTTGGAAAATTTTGTGATATAATGTCTCACCATTATTTTGGATTTAGTCAATATGACAATTGTATCGTAATGGTTCTATAGTAGAGAAAAATCATCAAGCGTGTTGCCTCATCAAAGTAAGTCATCATACATTTTTGTCATCATTCTTGCGACTACAATTATTGGAGGAGTATGGGTTTTTGGTTTGGATGAAAAGTTGTTTGGATCATCATATAATAAAACATCTTTTGCAGAACCAACTTATGAAGAGGAATCATTCCCAGAAGATAACATAGAATCGTCAGACATTAAATCAGAACAAATAACTAAAATACATAGTTCTGAAGTTCCTGCAAAGGTGCAGAGTGAAAAAGTAACATTACTAAAAAAACCAGAGATCACAGAGACAAGAGAAGACAGGATAAAAAATCTTGAAAAACTTGATTTTATTCTGAATGGAAAAGGAGACGGATACACAGCTACTCCAGTAAATTCAAAACCAATGTCAATTTCCATGGTCTTAACACCAATTCAAGGTTCCAGTTTAACTAAATTCCAAATCAAAACTGGTACGTTTAATTTTGATGGAGGTCCAATCACTATGGAAAAAGGAGTATTAGAGATATTCAAAGATAAAGTGACCATCATATTGTCTCAGGACAAAAATTCAGATCCAGTAGGCACTATTAGTGGAAGTATTAGTGATTCAATTATTGATGTAAAACCAAAAGAATACCTCATACACTTTGAAGATCAGGTAATATCTCTTGGAGCAAAAACACGTGCACCGATACATTTTACAGGAGATTGGATTTTTTCATATCAATAATCCCTACATAATCTCTGCGTGTATTCCAATTTATTCCTAAGAAAGCATATAGACAAACATAGACCCTATCTCAATTTCGGAGAGTAAAATAGACACAGATAGGCGTGAAAAAGGAATTTGACATACAACATTTCATTCTTTGATAATGATATTATTTTTTATTAAATTTATGATTGGTTCAAATTTTCTAATGCATATTTCAGCTTCAAGAATATTACTTCGATAAAATCTACTTTTTTTACGATTTATCAATTCAATTTTTTCCACATGAATCAACCCAAGCGATTTTAATTTGCATATTTTCTTGTAAACAGTACTCAGAGGTATTTTGTTTTCATAAGCAATTTGAGACGGTAATTTTGAAGAATTGACCATAGAAAATAAAATTGTTCGAGATTCTAGATCAGATAGTTCTTTTAGAATTATTTGGTCAATATTGTATTTTCTTAACTCTAACGGAGTAGGTTTAGGCATTTTTGTAATTTAGATCTGTGTCTTT
>JBHIUL010000003.1:23094-30994 GCA_042138315.1 Nitrosarchaeum sp. | reverse complement strand
TTTCGCCATAGTTTTATATTATGCCCTAAGAAAATCTCGATACAATGGAATACGTTTATGCTGCTTTACTTCTTCACAAGCTACAAAAAGAAGTTAATGAAGCTAACATCAGCTCAGTTGTTAAAGCATCTGGCGCTGCAGTAAATGATGCTCAAGTTAAAGCATTAGTTGCAGCATTGGCTGACGTTAACATCGAAGAAGCAATCAAAGCCGCACCTGTAGCAGTAGCAGCAGCCGCTCCGGCAGCCGCAGCAGCACCAGGTGAAGCAAAGAAAGAAGCACCAGCTGATACAGGAAAATCAGAAGAAGCCGCAATGGAAGGTCTATCTTCACTATTTGGCTAAACACCTTTTTTCAATTAATTTTAATTTTTATTCATATCAATCTTAATTAACAATTATTCCTTTTTCATTTTAATTGGTTGATTTTTCAATTCCTGCTAACGTTTTCATTTATATTTTAGATCTGTTTGGAACAATGGCTTTTGCCGTAACAGGTGCTTTCAAGGCCATAGAACACAAATCAGACATTGTTGGAATTCTTTTACTTGCAACAATTACCGGTATTGCGGGAGGTACAATTAGAGATGTAGTAATGGGACAATTTCCAAACTCTTTGTCTGATCCAGCATATGTGGTAATTACAATTCTGTCTGGCATTGCTATTTTCTTCTTGTATTCTCATCTGAAAAAACACTGGAATTTATTTTTAAAATTTGATGCTATTGGTCTAGGTGTATTTACAATCATTGGGGCTACTTTTGCTTACCATTTAGTTGGATTGAATTTTCTTGCAATAATTTTAGCTGGAATGCTTACTGCAGTTGGTGGTGGAATACTACGTGATGTCTTTGTTACTCAAGTCCCAATAGTTTTCATCAAGGAGTTTTATGCGACTGCAAGTTTTATTGGAATTGTTGTATTTTATTTGATTTTATATTTTGGGGGAGAATTGTATTCTGCAACAATAGCCGGAATTGTTCTAACTACAACATTGAGATTAATTGCAATGAAATACAATTGGAATCTTCCAAAAGCTAAAGGAAGTTCGGATTAAGATGCTGTGTAGCCTTTTGCTTTAGATGCTACAGCTTTGGCTTGACTATCTGCTTTTTGTAATATTTGCTCTTTTGTCTCATCTGTCATAAATCCAGATTCAACTGATACTGCACGTGCAGAACGGGCTGCTTTGCCCAGTACCTGGCTGATGTTCTCTGGGGTGACATATGCTGCTTCGATAGATAATGAAACTGCTTCTTGGTGATATTGAGCAAACGTGTTTCTGATTTTCTCAACATCAATTACCATTTCTTCTGCTGCATATTTTAGACCATCTTCTAATGCTGTGTATAGTGAAATTCCTGCCTCCACTGGTTTGATGTCTAATTTACCTAGAAGTGCTGCTAATTTTTCATTGATTACACCACCTTTCTTTACTGGTGTTGTGTCTTTTTGAATCCAAATTGTACCTTGGTCAATCTTTGTTGGAATTCCTGCCTCTTTGAATTCTGTAAGCATTGGTCCTGGAGCGATTCCGGTGTTTTTTGCTGGTACTAAAATATCTACACTTGCAATATCTCCACCTCTTGCTGCCATCATGATCTTATTTTTTGCCAATAATACATTTAGCTTAAATGGTGACATGTTGGTAAATATGAAAAGACATTGACCTACTAGTTCATCTGAAATTCCTTTGATTCCTGGAATATCTGATTTCTCTAATGCCTTTTGTGCAACTCTGTCTTTAACACAAACAAATTCTACTTGTCCTTTGAGTGCTTTTCTTAATGGTAATAGTTGTGATGCTCTAACTTTATCTGTTTTTACTAGTGCTACCACTTTGTATTTTTTTGGAATGTCTATTAATTGCTGATACATCTGAGCTTTTCGTTTAGGATATACTGTTCTATTTTCATGCATGTTTCTTCTTGACCTCTTCTATTTGTTTAACTGGTTTTCCCATTGAAGTTTTTATAATAATTCTTTTGAGATTCTTCTCACCGTTTGGTAATTTTTTTTCTACTGCACTTAATACTGCATGTGCATTAATTGCCAAGTCTGCATCTTCCATTGATTCGTCTCCAATCTTACATGCCATTGCTAATGTTGCCCTTGCTCTGACTTTGATTGATGATCTAAATCTTTGCAAAAATGATTCAATTGATGCATTAAATGGAACTGGTGTTGGCATTTTTCCTCTTGGTCCTAAAAGCTGACCTAATACTTTACCAACTGCTGGCATGATTTGTGTGTCTGCCAAAAAGAAATCATATTTGTTAATGAACTTTCTAGAAGCTCTTTTGTTAGCTGCAAATTTGTCTAATTCTTCTGATCCTACAACAATGTCTGCTTTGGCTGCTTTTGCTTTCTGACCCATATCTCCTGTAGCCATAATGCATACTGTTGCTGGAGAATTAGTCTTTGGAAGTTGTACTACTTCGTTTAGTGCAAATCCTTTTTTTACATCAATGTCTTTGAATACAATTATCATCTCAACTGATTGCTTGAATTTTCTTTTTTTGCTGCCTTCTTTGGCTGCTTTTATCATTTCTGCAATCTTCGCCTCGGTAATCATTATGAACATTTCCGAGAAAGCCTACTTAAAATCGTTTAGAGGACTAAATCTGTGATTCATATAATATTTTAAAAATTTACACTTTTTTAGGGAAATGTTTGCAATTCTAAAGTAAATTTCCCTACGAACTTACATTTATTAAATCACAAAGTCCAACTTTGAGCAGATTGCAGAGATTTGATGAACTTGATATGAAACTGCTTTTTGAATTGTCCAAAGATGGCTCTATTTCCGTACCTGCACTCTCACAAAAACTAGGAATTAATGCTTCTGTTCTGTACAGCAGAATAAAACGATTAATGAAAAAAAAATTAATAAAAAAATTTACTGTTGTAGTAGATGAGTCTCTTTTAGGAGTAGGTGTTAAGGCATCTGTTGGAATTAATCGGGATCCTAAACTTAAAGACAGTATTCACAAAAAACTAATGGATACTCCAGAAGTTGTATCAATTTCTGAAGTGACTGGAAGATTTGATATTATTATCAAGGTTCATGCAAAAAATCTAGAAGTATTACATTCTATAGTCATAGAGAAAATAGGAAAAATAGATGGTATCATAAATACAGAGACTTTTGTAGAGTTACAAAAAACCGATAAAGATCCAGTTTATTCTATATTGTAATTATTGAAGTTTTGAATCCCACTTACCTGCATTAATTTCGGCAGTGATTTCTTTTGGTGTTTTTCCTTCCACTTTGATTCCAAGAGATAAACATGTTCCAATCATTGTTTTTGCAACTGATTTTAATGAAGATGCATATGATTTATCCAGTTTTGTTTTTGCAACTTTGATGACTGAATCAATAGTGATATCTCCTACCCAAGCAGTTCCTGCAGTACCTGTTCCTTTCTGAATCCCTGCTTCTTTTAGCAATAATGCTGCTGCAGAAGGAATTCCAATTTCAATTTCCCATTTTTTTGTATCTGGAAATACTGATACTGTTACTGGGACTTTCATTCCCTCAAAGTCTTTTGTCTTATCATTAATTGCCTTGATAATCTCCATAATGTTTACTCCCAATGGACCTAAAGCTGGACCCAGTGGTGGACCTGCAGATGCTGCTCCGCCTGTTACAAGTGATGATATTTTTTGTGCTTCTACCATGTTTATCAGCTTAATATGAAAAATTTAATCCTTCCTAAGACTCACTTGAGAGTTTTAGGTAATTTGCGTCGACAGTTACTGGTAATTGATAAGATGCATCCAACAAAACTACTGTAGCTTCTTCTTTGTCTACATCTATTCTTGTGATTGTGGCTTTCATTCCTTTGAATGGACCGCCTGTGATCTCAACTATGTTATCTACTGTTAATTGTGAAACTGTGGATTTCTTTACTAGATATCCTTCAATGTCTTTGAATTCTAATTCGCCTCTTAATTGGCCACGAATGTGTCTAACACCTTCAACTGCCATGTATGCATCACTTGGATTAATCGCCTCTATGACAACATATCCTTTTAGATTATCTACTAGTAATACTGATTGAATGTTTAATTTGCTAGTATTTGCTTTTGCTTCTAATAATCTCATTACTATTTTCTCTTGACCTCCAGTGGTTCTAATTGCAAAAAGATGAGATTTGATTTCTTCTGCCAATTTTATCTACCAAACGTAATTACTGCAAAAACAAACTGAATTGTAAAGCCAATAGCCCCGACTCCTGCGATTCCTAATAACACCAATCTGAGATGTTGTTGGTATTCTTCACGATCAGGCTTTTTAGCCATCTTCATCGTGTTGGCCATGTTTTTCAAAGTTTGCTTAGGGTTCATTGCTGGAAATTAATAAGGTGTCCTTATATCTCTTATCTCATGGAACTGCTTGTAGCATATCGCAATGACCCTGCAGGGTACAATATGGCAAAATTTCTTTCTCAAAAAATGACGCTTGATGGTGAAGTTTATCGAGGAAAATATTATGATTTGTTGATAATTCCAACCCCTGCAATTTCAGCTGATTGGTTGGAAGAAAAATATGATTATGATGGATTTATTTTTCTCTCAAAACATGCCGCTGAATCTGGTGTTCTGGCTCTTACTTGTCATAGTACTGGTAACTTTTCAGAAGCTAAATTTGGAGGAAATGATAGACAGATAGCAATCCCTCATCCATACATACAAAAAGAATACCTCCAAACTTTATGGAAAAATAAATCACAATTTCCAGATTTTCAAATTACAATTGAAGCTACACATCATGGACCTACTGCATTGACAAAACCTACCATCTTTATTGAAATTGGAACAACTGACAAACAATGGACTGATGTATCTTTGTGCAATTCAGTTGCTGTTCTGGTACATGCTGTGATGACAAAAGATATCAAACCATCCCCAATGGCAATTTGTTTTGGAGGTACTCACTATCCTGACAAATTTACAAAGGAATTGTTAGAAGGAAATTTTTCACTTGGAACTGTTGTGCCAAAACACGCTCTTGATAATCTAGATGAAGAATTATTTCTGCATATTTTGGAGCAAAACAAATCTGCAAAAACTGTCTTGTTGGATTGGGGTGGTTTGGGTCCAAACAAACAAAAACTTCTTACTTTTCTGAACAAAACAAATCTTGAGGTAATCAAATTTTGAATCTAGATAAAAAAATCTATAAAAAATTACTTGAAGTACCTAAAGGAAAAATAACCACTTATGGTGAATTGGCAAAAGCGGTTGGTCTAAAAAATGGTCAACGTGCTGTTGGTAGAATTATGCACAATAATCCATATCCTGTAATAATTCCCTGTCACCGAGTTGTAAAGTCTGATGGTAAAATTGGTGGGTATGCATATGGTGAAGATATTAAATCTGATATGTTGACAAGAGAGGGAATTACAATAAAGGATGGTAAAATTTTAGATTTAGAAAATAATATTTATCGATTCTAACTCTTTCTTTTGGAAACAATGTCTTCCATCAGTAATCTGAGGTGAGCTTTATTTCTTACTGTGTTTCCGCCTACTTTTTTATAAAGCATCCAAAATTCTGGATTTGTTAATTCTTTTCTGTCTTTAGCAATTTTTAACAATCTTCTCAATGAGCGAACTTTGGCAACGTAAACTTCTTTCTTACCAACTCTTGCTCCTTTTCTTCCTTGTTTTGAACCTTGGGTTGTTCCTCTTTTATTTCTCTGAGCCTTTTTGGTAAATGATCTTCCTCTAGATGTTCCGGCAATTGCTTTTATTTTGATTTTTTTTGCTGTAATTAAACTGCGTATATTTTCTCTAGTAATTGCATCTGCAACATCATCTAAATGATCTGAATCAAATTTTACTCTGTGCATTCCAACACCGGTAACTCGCGCTACCAGTCTTTTTTTAGCTTTAAGATTTACTACCAATTGCACTCACTCTTGCGTTAAACACTTTGAATTTACCTTCCATTGCTTTAGCAATGATCTCTTTTCTTTTTCTAGTACCTACACTATGTCCAAATCTAACTCCATCTTTTTTTGGATCTAGTTTTTCCAAATCTTTTATTGTATGAACTAAATTATCTGTATATCCTGAAGGATGTAATCCTCTAGATTCCTTTGGTCCTCCATATCCTACTTTGACAAGTCCTGGGCGACCTCTGCCACCTTTTTGTTTTCTCTGGTGATGATCAATACCTTTTGGTTTTCTCCAATTTGTCTGTAATCTGACATAACGCCAGCTTTCTGGTCTAACAAATTCTGGATTGTGCTCCTTGACTTCTTGTCTTTTAGCTAGCTTCTCTTTATTGATCGGCATTAGTTTCACTTTTGAAATTTTAAATAAATACGTTCCTAGATGAAAAAAATATCTCGATAGGAAAGAGATAATAAGGAAAATTGAGGCGGATCGAAATATCTCATGATTAGGCCTGGGATTATAATGCTAATTATTGACGGGGGGTACTTCTTCTGACTATAGTAGTTGGTACTATACAAACTGATAAATTTTTATCACAAATACATGACTTTGGTATCTCGCCATCAAAAATACATCGTAATCTGAGCGTAGATTTACTTGTTGACACTGCAGTTGCAAGAAAGGAAGGCGTGATCAATTCAACCGGTTCTCTTTCTGTAAACACTGGAAAATATACTGGAAGATCTCCTGATGATCGATTTATTGTACTTGATGATAAAACTCGAAACACAATTGATTGGGGAAAAATTAATCATCAATTCTCTTCAGAAAAATTTGAAAAACTCCTTGAAAAAATGAAGGCCTTTGTTAATGGCAAAGAACTTTTTGTATTTGATGGATTTGTAGGTGCTGATAAAGAAAATCGTTTACCAATTAGAGTAATCAACGATCATGTGTGGCAAAGTCTCTTTGCAAGAAATTTGTTTATTCGCCCTACTGACGAAGAGCTTAAAAATCATGAACCTGAATTTACTATTTTGTGCATTAATGACTTTGAATCAGTCCCTGCAGTAGATGGCACTGCTTCTAATGTTTTCATTATTATTGATTTGACTAGAAAAATTGTTTTGATTGGTGGAACGCAATATGCCGGTGAGATGAAAAAATCTATGTTTGGTGTAATGAATTTCCTTTTACCTGAAAAAGGAATCTTTCCAATGCACTGCTCTGCAAATATTGGGAAGAATGGTGACACTGCATTATTCTTTGGTTTATCTGGTACTGGCAAAACAACTCTTTCTGCTGATCCTAATAGAAATTTGATTGGTGATGACGAACATGGTTGGTCTGATAATGGAACATTCAACTTTGAAGGTGGGTGTTATGCAAAATGTATCAATCTGAGTCAAGAAGCAGAACCTGAAATCTGGAATGCCATTAAACCTGGAGCCGTTTTAGAAAATGTTGTTTTAAACAATAACATTCCAGATTATGATGATAATCGATTAACTGAAAATACACGTGTTGCTTATCCACTCGATTACATTCCTGGTGCAGTAATCCCAAGTGTTGGAGGTCATCCAAAAGTAATTGTATTTCTTACTGCAGATGCCTTAGGTGTTTTACCTCCTGTGTCTAAACTCACAAAAGAAGCGGCAATGTATCATTTTATGTCTGGTTATACCAGTAAGTTGGCTGGAACTGAACGAGGAATAAAAGAACCAAAATCTGTATTTTCTGAATGCTTTGGAGCACCATTCATGCCCCGACCTGCATCTGTTTATGCAAAAATTCTAGGAGAAAAAATCAACCAACATAACACCACTGTTTATCTCGTTAATACTGGCTGGTCTGGTGGTGCGTATGGCATTGGAAAAAGAATCAAAATAAAATATAGTCGAGCAATGGTGACTGCTGCGCTTACAGGTGCCTTAGATAATGTGAAATATCGACATGATGATATTTTCAATTTGGATATTCCAACTGAAGTACCTG
>JBHIUL010000003.1:19039-22994 GCA_042138315.1 Nitrosarchaeum sp. | reverse complement strand
AAATTTTTGCAAAATTCCATTGTTCTGGATGATAAATTGTAAAGTGTAGTCTTTCATCTATTTGATTTATGGAAATTGAACCTTCTGTGTAATGTATCATTATTGGAATCATGTATTTTGTATTGTCATGATTTATGATTATTCTTCCTTCATATTCTCCATACTTATCTCCAAGAATTTTTATTTTGATTAATAATTCATCCTCTTCTAAAATATCTGTAAATTGTATGGATTCAGGACCAACAAATTTTATCTCTAAATTTTCTAGTGTTCCTTCTAACAGTTTTAATTTTAACAATTTTTCTCCTTCTTGATTATCTGATGATAAATTGATCACAAAATTTGGTGGTGTAATGATTAATTTTGCATGAAAAGCTTTGGCGATATTTAGCCTGCCTGTTCCTGAATCAGCTAATGAAAATTCTTTTCCATATGCATCAGAAACGTGCTCAGAAGTAGTCATTAACAATGATTTTAATTCATTATTTTGCATATTTGGATATTTTTCAAGCAATAATGCAGCTGCACCACTTACATGTGGTGCAGCAAAACTAGTTCCACTGGTAAAGTTGTATCCATTATGAATCTGTGTAGTGTTGATGTATGCGCCAGGTGCTACCATGTCTGGCTTTATGTAAAACGGCGAAACTGGTCCTCTAGAACTAAAATGTGCAACAAAATCTGGATTATAAAATAAATGGAGAATAGCGTTATTTTCTTTTTGAATTATTTCTTTAATTTTTAATCCTTCTTCTCTATCAATTGATACTACTGGAATTTGTGGTTCATAATCTGATTCTACAAACTGGTGAATTAATTCCCCCAGAAAAATTCCTGGTTCATTATTGTAAACTATTAGTGCCTTTGCTCCTGCTTTTGCTGCATTTTTTTCTTTTATCGAAAAATAAAGCATCTCTCCTTTAACATCACTGCCTCTTTCTACCAAAAGAATTGAATTTGTTGCGTTAATTCCTTCAAGTTCTTTTTCTTTTCCGTACGCACCAAAAATTATTTTTCCAACAATTGGTTCAGATAATTTAGAAGAACCAACCATTGGAATTACTGTATATGGTTTATCATTAACATCTAATGTTGCAACCAAACTTGATGTCAAATTATTATATGTTGCACCTATTGTAATTGAACCATAATTTTTTCCAGGACTACCAATTGTTTTAATTATTGGTCCATCATTTCCTGCAGCAGTTACGACAAAAATTCCTTTTTCAACTGCCCTGTTTACAGCATGATCAATACTGTCATTTGTTTTGTTTACTCCTAAACTGATGTTGATTATATCTGCCCCATCTTCAATTGCTCTATCAATTGCTTTTATGATTAAATCTGATGACACTGCTTCTCCATTTTCTGATACTTTGTATGCCAAAATTTTTGCTTTTGGAGATATGCCTTTCAATAATCCGTCTGCAGCAATTACTCCTGCAACTTGGGTCCCATGCCCGTTTGTGTCCATTGGAGGCTTGTCTTCCTTAATGAAATTATACCCGCCAATTACTTTTCCTTCTTTTCCCCATCCAAAAAGATCTGGATGATTAAAATCTACACCTGTATCAATTACTGCAATTTTAATTCCTGCACCATCAAATCCTTCTTGTTTTGGAATATTTCCTCCGACAAATGGGATACTTTTATCAAGAAAAGTATGAATGGATTCATTTGATTCCATCTGTGAAATTATCAAAAGTGTTGAAACAGCTACAATACATGTAAGAATTGCTAATTGTCTCACATTTTTATGATATTTCTAGCAAGTAAAAACTAATTGGCTTGTAAAGCAATAAATGGAATAAATGTTGAACGCTTTACATGGGAAAATATACACTTCCAACAATACCCTATGCTTATGATGCATTGGAACCTCACATTGATGCAAAAACAATGGAGATCCATCATACAAAACACCACCAAGCATACACTGACAAATTAAATGCTGCACTAGAAAATTGTCCAGCCGAAATTCAAAGTAAAGACATTTTGGATATTTTGGCTAACATTAACCAAGTACCAGAAGGACAAAGAGGTGCCGTTAATTTCAACGGTGGTGGATATGACAATCATAAGTTATTTTGGAACAACATGAAACCAAAAGGAGGCGGAGAACCTGGAGGATCAATTGCAGATGCAATCAATGATTCTTTTGGAAACTTTTCTGCTTTCAAGGAAAAATTCTCATCAACTTCTGCAGTAATTCAAGGTAGTGGTTGGGGATGGTTAGTATACAATCCTTCAACAAAGAAGGTAGAGTACAAGGCTATGCCAAATCAAACTAGTCCAAGAACTGAAGGATTAGTACCATTATTGGGATGTGATGTTTGGGAACATGCATACTATCTGAAATATCAAAACAAACGACCTGATTACATTGCATCCTGGTGGAATGTAGTTAATTGGGATGAAGTACAAAACAGATATTCCAAAGTAAAATAAAGTTCTATTCTTTCTTTTTTTATCTTCATATTATTTTATGAATGAATTTATAACCAACTCAAGGTGGTTTGTTGTAAATGAGTGAAGAACATGCACAACAATTGATGCAACAAATGCAAATGCTTGAAACTTATTTTACTGATTTATCACAGCGGGAAGGCACTCTTCTTAATGTCTTAAGAGAAGCCATATCTGCAATTGAATCAATAAAATCTCTTGGTCAGAAACCTGACTCTGATACTTTGGTACCAATTGGAATGGGAACATATGTGCAAACAAAAATTTCGTCGATTGACAAAATTGTTTTGAATATTGGTGCAGGAATTGCTGTGGAAAAACCATATGATTCTGCCATTAACTATCTTGAAGCACGAATTAAGGAAATTGAAGTTGCATTACAAGACACTTCTTCCAAAAAACAACAAGCAATGGCAAGATTGGAACAAGGTAAAGAGCAATTGAATCAGCTGATGCAAGAAACATCTCAAAATACTTCAGGATGACATAATGTTTGATAAACTTCGCAATGCATTTTCAAATGCAGCGAAAAGTCTTAGTGAAAAAGAACTAAATGAAAAAGACATTGAAAATATTCTATTTGAGTTGGAGATATCTCTTCTTGAGTCTGATGTAGCTAGCGAGGTAATTGATTCTATAAAATCAGATTTAAAAAATAATCTGATCGGTTCTAAAGTAGATAAAAATGAAATTGAAAAATTTGTCAAGGACAGTTTAATTTCTAGCATTTCAGCGTTATTTGATGCTGCAGGCAAAGTTGATCTTTTTGAAAAAATAAATGAAAAAAAGAAAACAGGTCAACCGTTTCTGATTTTATTTGTAGGAATTAATGGAACTGGGAAAACCACCTCACTTGCTAAAGTAGCTCATATGTTACAACAAGCAAAATATTCTCTAGTTGTAGCTGCGGCTGATACTTTTAGAGCTGGAGCTATAGAACAATTACAAGAACATACAAACCGTTTGAATCTAAAATTGGTTGCTCAAAATTATAATTCTGATCCTGCAGCTGTAGCCCGGGATGCAGTACTCTATGCTAAATCTCATAGAATGGATTGCGTACTGATTGATACTGCAGGTAGAATGCAGACTAGTAAAAATCTAATGGAACAAATTGCTAAAATCACAAAAGTAGTTAATCCTGACTTTAAAATTTTTGTTGGTGATTCTCTAGCTGGAAACGATACTGTTAATCAAGCCAGAGAATTTTTTGAACATGTAAAGTTTAACGGTTCAATTTTAACAAAAAGCGATGCTGATGCACGTGGAGGAGCCGCATTGTCTATTGTAAAAATTACATCTACACCAGTGCTTTATGTTGGAGTTGGACAAGAATATACTGATCTAAAACCATTTGATAAAGAAACTTTTCTTGAAACTGTATTTGGTTCATTATCTGGCGTAGACATAAAAGAAATTTCTCCAGAACCAAAACCAGAACCAAAACCAGAACCAAAACCAGAACCAAAACCAGAACCAAAACCAGAAC
>JBHIUL010000003.1:0-18939 GCA_042138315.1 Nitrosarchaeum sp. | reverse complement strand
ACCAAAACCAGAACCAAAACCAGAACCAAAACCAGAACCAAAACCAGAACCAAAAATTGATGCTAATGATCCTTTTGCAGGAATTGCGGATGCCGATATTTCAAAATATTCTGATTTCTATGATATTTCTCCACCTGAAAATGACACTGAAGCAATCAAACTCAGTATAAAAATTCGTGATTGGATTAAACAGGGACGACCGTATCCTGGTGAATCCAAGAAATCAAAACAAGATGAATCTGAATCTGCTAAAAAA
This sequence comes from Nitrosarchaeum sp., assembly GCA_042138315.1. Lineage (GTDB taxonomy): Archaea > Thermoproteota > Nitrososphaeria > Nitrososphaerales > Nitrosopumilaceae > Nitrosarchaeum. The sequence continues at coordinate 18,683 of JBHIUL010000003.1, read as the reverse complement.
GAAGAAATCAATGATCACAAACAAGATAAAGAAGAAGAAAAACCTAAAAAGAAACGGGGTGTATTTGGATTCTTTAAGAAATGAAACTCAAAACTAAAGATTTACTCACTTTATCTGAATTAACCTCTAAAGAATTTACTTATCTGATAGATTATTCAATAATACTAAAAAAAGAATCAAAAAAAGGCAACAAACCTTTATTGAAAAATAAAACACTTGCAATGATTTTTCAAAAACCATCTACTAGAACCCGAGTAAGCTTTGAAGCTGGAATGTTTCAATTAGGAGGTCATGCAATTAATTTATCGTCAAATGATATGCAGCTATCTCGTGGTGAAACAATAGAAGATACTGCAAAAACTTTATCTCGATATACTGATTGTATTATGGCACGAGTCTATGATCACAATTTATTAGAAAAATTATCTAAAGCATCTAGTGTACCTGTCATTAATGGATTATCTGATTCATTTCATCCTTGTCAAATATTAGCTGATTTTATGACAATTAAAGAAAAGAAAGGAAAACTCAAAGGACTAAAAATTGCTTGGATAGGTGATGGAAATAATGTATGTAACTCTATGATTTATGGATGTGCATTATCTAATGTGAAATTATCTATTGCAACACCTAAGGGATTTGAACCTGACAAAACAGTTCTTAGCGAATCCAAAAAATTAACTGATATTGATTTAACAGACGATCCTCAAAAAGCAGTTAAAGATGCTGACGTTGTAATTACTGATACCTATACCTCGATTCATAATAACGATCAAAAACGGATCAAAAAATTCTTACCCAAATACCAAGTCAATCAAACTTTAATGAACAAAGCTAAAAGTAATGCAATCTTCATGCATTGTCTTCCCGCAAAAAGGGAAAACGAAGTTACATCTTCTGTAATTGATGGTAAGCAATCTGTAGTTTGGGATGAGGCAGAAAATAGACTTCATACTCAAAAAGCTTTACTAATTTCCATAATTCGCGCTTAACGTATATAAGAGCAGTTTCAAACTCGTGTTCTATAGATGGCCTATTCGAATATTCTGAGGAGATTAAGGGAGGAAAAGACTAATTACAAAAAACGAGGAACTTTGCTAATCGGTAAGCGTGATTTTATAACCGTTAACATTACTAATGAAAATACTCAAGTCCAAGTTTTAAAACCAGGCATGGCTGGTGATACAGTCATTGCATCAGCTCATTCTAATTATTTAATTAAAAAAGGCTGGAAAGGATCCAGAAAAAGTATCCCAGCAGCATATCTGACTGGTTATCTTGCAGGTAAGAAAGCTATTGGCAATGGTGCTAAAGATGCTGTTTTGTATACTGGTACTAGAAAATACACACAACGAATGGCAGCTGCACTAAAAGGTGTTGTAGATGCAGGATTAAAAGTTCCAGCAGATGCAGACACATTTCCACCTGAGGAAAGACTTAACGGAAATCATCTTACGGTAAAAAATGACACTACAAAAATTAAATCTGCTATTGACAGTGAGGTCAAATAGAAATGAGCCAAGCAACACAAAGTAAACCATCTGGTAAAGGTGGAAGAGGTGGACCTGGTGGAAGAAATGGCCCTGGTAGCAAAGGTGCTCCAGTTTATGGTGGTGGTAAACCAGGTGCACAATCTAGACGACCAAGAAGAGAACCTGAAGAAGAAGTTTGGGTTCCAAAAACAATCTTAGGAAAAAAAGTAGCGTCTGGAGAAATTACTTCTATTGAAGAAATTATTCAAGATGGTTTAAGAATTCAAGAAGCTGGAATTATTAAAAAATTATTACCTGATTTAAAAAGTGAAGTTATTGATGTTGGTATTATCCAAAAAATGACTTCTAACGGACAATCCACTAGATTCAAAGCAATTGTTGCAACTGGCAATCAAAATGGTTACTTGGGGATCGGTCAAGGTAAATCTAAACAAATGCGAATTGCAATTGAAAAAGCAACTAGTCAAGCTCTTCTTAATGTAAGTCCAATCAAATTGGGATGTGGAAGTTGGGAATGTAGATGTGATGAAAAACATTCTGTTCCATTTAAGATTCGAGGAAAAGGTGGAAGTGTTACAATTGAAATAATTCCTGCACCTCGTGGATTAGGTTTGGTAGCAGGTGGTAAAATTAAACGATTATTGGAATTAGCAGGTCTCAAAGATGCATGGACAACTGCAAAAGGTGCAACACCTACAATGAATTCTACTTCTAAGGCTATATTGGACTGTCTAAAACAGACATTTAGTCAGGGTTGATGAGAAATGGCAAAAGCGTATCTTGTAGTTAGAATCAAAGGTCAAGCTGACTGTCCTTATTGGGCAACTACTACTATGACTTTACTAAAATTAGATAAAAAATATCGTGCAGTAGTTTTACCTGCAAAGGATAACACATTGGGAATGTTAAACAAAGTAAAACACTATGTCACTTGGGTTGAATTAGATGCAAGTTTGGCTAAAGAACTAGTGGATAAAAAAGCAAGAAAAGAAGGATATCAAAAAGTTACTGCATCTGATCTTAAAGAACTTGGATTTGAAAGTACTGCAGCTCTTGGCACTGCATTAGCTGAAGGAACAGCAACTCTTTCTAAATTAAAACCTCTAAAACCTTGGTTTGCATTAGCTCCACCAAGACATGGATTCAAACGAAGTACCAAAAAATTATACGGACAAAAAGGTATACTTGGACAAAACAAAGACCTCGGAACATTGGTAAGGAACATGATATAAAATGGCAACAAGATTACGAAAGACTAGAAGACTAAGAGGTGGACGACATATGGGTTGGGGACAAGTAGGTCAACACCGTGCAAGCGGTCATAAAGGTGGACTTGGAATTGCTGGATTACACAAATATCATTTTAGTACACTATTGAAAGAAATGCCAGATCATTTTGGACATGATTCTACTCACCCACCTCACCCAATCATCACGAGAAAATGGGCAAGTGTCCGTGATCTTGATGATCTATTCTCAAAATTTGGTAAAGACGAAGGAGGAAAAAAAATCATAGACCTCATAACTGCTGGATATGATAAACTCCTAGGCGGCGGAAAAACCTCCAACGCATACATTGTCAAAGTACCAAGATTTACTGCAACTGCAGAAGAGAAAATAAAATTAGCAGGGGGAGAGGTGTTAGCAGATAATGGCTGAAGGCAGCGTAACTAATATTATTAGAAAAGTTGTTTTCAAGGCAGAACCATATCTTCCTCAAGTCCCAAAACCAAAAAAAAAGGTATCACTACAAACTAAGTTACTTTGGTGTGGTGTAGTATTACTAGTCTACATGGTTATGGGCCAGACTCCATTGTTTGGAGCAACTGCACCTGAATTTGACTTCCTGCAATTTGCAAGAGTTATCTTTGCATCTCAACAAGGTACTTTAGTAGAGCTAGGGATTGGACCTATTGTAACTGCAGGACTATTGATGCAATTACTTAGAGGTTCAGACATTCTAAAATTTGACTTTAAGAAACCAGAAGAAAGAGGAATATTTCAAACTGCTACTAAATTAGTAACATACGTTGTAATTGTTGCTGAATCAATAGTATATGCTATGGCAGTTTATGGTCCTGGTGTACCAGAACCATATGTCTTGTATGTTATGATTGGTCAGCTGATGGCTGCATCAATTATCATCATGTTTATGGATGAATTAGTTCAGAAGGGTTGGGGTCTTGGCAGTGGAATCAGTTTGTTCATTATGGCAGGTGTTGCTCAACAAATCTTATGGAGTTTATTCAGTCCATTACCAGCTGGTGATGGAGGTACGATTGGTATTCTACCATATGTAGGCCAATCTTTGATGAGTGGTGATTTATCTAATGTATTATTCCGTGCAAACCAACTACCAAGTATCTTTGGATTCTTTTTGACTATTGGAATTTTACTAATTCTTGTATTTACACAAGGAATGAAAATTGAAATTCCTATTGTCTCTACAAAATACAGAGGCTTCTCTGCAGTCTATCCAATTAAACTAATGTATGTATCCAACATCCCTGTAATTTTGGCTTCTGCATTAACTGCAAATGCAGTGTTTATGGGACAAATGCTTTGGGCAAACTTTAACCCTCGAAACAATAACATGTTTATGAATATTCTAGCCCAATTTGATCCTACTAGCCCCTCTACTCCAATTGGTGGTATAATTTACTATATCACTCCTCCAAGGGGATTAGAAGTTGCACTATTGGATCCTGGACGAGCTGTTGGCTATGTTCTATTTATGATTGGTATCGTAGTATTGTTTGGAAGATTGTGGGTTGAGCTTGGAGGCTTATCTCCAAAGAGCGCAGCACAAAACTTACTTGATGCTGATGTACAAATTCCAGGATTTAGAAGATCTAATGCACCAGTAGAAGCACTACTAAACAAATACATTCCATCTGTTACAATTATTGGTTCTATAATCTTGGGACTCTTGGCTGGTGTATCTGATGTATTGGGTGTATTTGGTTCTGGCATTGGAATTTTACTTATGGTCGATATTCTCATCAACTATTACACTCAACTGGTAAAAGAACAAGTAGAAGTTGCAATGCCACGTCTTGGTGCTTTACTTGGTAGAAAGTAGAAAAATCATAGTAGTGGGAATACCCGGTGTAGGTAAAACTTCATTATTGCAAAGAATTGTTGAAATTTTAAATGAACATAACAAAAGTGTCAGTGTCAATAGTTTTGGAAGTATAATGTTTGATGTTGCAAAAGAAAATGGAATTAAAGATAGAGATGAGCTAAGAAAATTACCTCTCTCTGAACAAAGAACTCTTCAAAAAATTGCAGCTGAAAAACTTGCAATGTTAAATGATGATCTGGTAATTATTGATACACATGCTTTCATCAAATCTCCCGAAGGATATTATCCTGGATTGCCAGAACATGTATTGAAAATTCTTAAACCCTCAAATTTTATATCCGTTTCAGCAAAACCTGAAGAAATTTACAATAGAAGAATGAAAGACGAGACTAGAAATCGAGATTTAGTGTCTATTGATAATATTAAAAAAGAGTTAGATGTACAATCTGGTATGATATCTGCTTGTGCCGTACTTTCTGGCTCACCCGTAAAATATGTTCTAAATAGAGAAGGAATGCTTGATGATGTAGCTGATAAAATAATTAAGGCAATAAGGTTGTTGTAATATGGAACTTAATTCTGTCTTGTTATTTTTGAATTCTATATTTCTTGATAGTCATGATGGCATATTTGGATTTCTTAGTGGTGGACAACAAGCATTGGGAAGTGACGATCCTATTGTTAAAGGCCTAGTTCTAACAGCATTTGCAGTAACTGGATTTGGAATTTTGCTTAATCTCTTTAACGCGGCAGTTAGAAAGAAAATGGTTGATCAAACAAAACTAAAACGAATAATGAAAGAGACTCGTGCTTGGCAAAAAGAAAGAATGGCTGCTATGAGATCAAAAGATCAAGCCAAAATTGCAGATCTAAATAAAAAATCATCTTACATGAACAAAATGTCTATGGAGATGATGCAGATGAACATGAGGCCAATGATGATTACATTTGTTCCTTTAATTTTGATATTTTATCTTGTCTTACCTGTATTATTTTCACATATTGTTGCATTATCGCCAATATCTCTAAACATAATTCCTGGTGACTTTTTCCATCTTACTTGTACTGCTGCACAAGCAGCAGAGCCAGATAACGTATGTACTAAAGAAAATGCGCTATATCTTTGGGCCTGGTATTTTCTTTCATCCATTGCGTTTAGTGGCATTATTATGAAAGTTACAAAAACATCCATGGATCTTAGTTGACCAAATCAATTGTAATTTCTGGTCCTCCTGCTGTAGGGAAAACAACTGTAGCTAAAGGACTTGCAGAAGAATTTAATTTGATATACCTTAGTGGTGGTGATATTCTAAAAGAAATGGCAAAAGAACAAGGATTTGAAGTGATTGGTGATGATTGGTGGGACACTGAAAATGGAATGAAATTTCTTAATCAAAGAGAAAATAATTCAGAATTTGATAAAAAAGTTGATGATAAATTAATACAACTTTTTAACAAAGGTGGAACCGTAATCACAAGTTATACTCTTCCATGGTTAGTTAGTAATGGAATTAAAATCTGGCTAGATGGATCTCATGATAGCAGTTCAAAAAGAATGCAAACTCGAGATAATATGACTTCTCAAGAGGCATATGAAATAACTAAAATAAGATATGATAAAAATCGTGCATTGTATAGAAAATTATATAATTTTGATTTTGGAAATGATACATCAGTATTTGACAAAATAATTGACACTGATAACCTTAACGCAACTCAAGTAATTAATATTGCAAAAGAAACTGTTAGGGAATTATTATGACTCTAAAACAACTTGAGAATTTGCTTGTAGTTGATCAAGATATTACTGATGATGCTTATGGGACATATTATGATAAACGAAATCTCCAACAATTACTTGATTATGGTTTAATAATTTTAGACAAGCCTCCTGGCCCTACTAGTCACGAAACTGTTGCATGGGCAAAAAGAATTTTGAAGATTCCGAAAATAGGTCACAGTGGAACTCTAGATCCTCAAGTTTCAGGTGTGTTGCCTTTAGGTCTTGGGGAAGCAACTAAAGCACTAGGTGTTTTACTTTATGGCCCAAAAGAATATCATGCTCTTGGAAGATTTCACTCACTTCCATCAAAAGAAAAACTCGCGGAGATAATTGAAATGTTTACTGGTGAAATTTTTCAAAAGCCTCCACAACGTTCTGCCGTTCTTAGACAAACTAGAACCAGAACTATCTATGAATTAGAAGTACTTGAACAAAAAGAAAGATTACTCTTAACTCGAATACTTTGTGAAGCTGGAACTTATATCAGAAAATTATACTATGATATGGGTGAAATTCTTGGCCCCGGTGCTACAATGATAGAACTAAGACGAACCAGAGTTGATCAATTCTATGAATCTGACGGTCTAGTGACATTACACGAGCTTGCAAATGCTTTTGCACTTTGGGAAGAAAAAAAAGATGATACTAAACTTTTGACAATGATCAAACCTGTTGAATATGCTCTAAGCGAATTAAAATCTGTAGTTATCCGTGATTCTGCAGTGGATGCAATGTGTCATGGTGCACAACTAGCGATTCCTGGTATATTGCAAATTTCACCAAATCTAAAAAAAGGCGATATTGTGGCAATTTATACACAAAAAGGAGAGGCGGTAGCTTTGGCTGAATCTCTAATGTCTGAAGAAGAAATACGTGATGCAATCAAAGGTTATGCTTTTGAGACACAACGAATTATCATGGCTCCTAATACCTATCCAAAGAAATGGAGATCAAAATCTACACCAAAGGATTAAAAAATCAAATAAAAAACTCTTCAATAATTGTTAGCAAAAAGTCTTGTAATTTTTATCAGTGTAGGTGTTTTAGCAGGTTTTACATTTGGATATTATCTGCTTGATATGAAAAATACTAATCAACTCGTATTTGTTGATGGTTCTTCACTTTCTATAGTAACAGAAAAATCTGATTTTAAGAAAGGTGAGGAAATAAAAATAACTCTTATTAATTCTGGAACACATACTTTGACTTTTCCAGATGAATCTTATGGATTGAAGATAAGTGGTTTATTTGGTATTATGATGTATTCTCCCCCTGCATCTCAAGTCGTTACAACCTTAAAACCAAATGAGGAAATTGTATTTGTCTGGAATCAACTGAAAAATGATGACTCTCCTGTTTTAGAAGGTCTTTACAAAATTAGTTCAGATGGAATTGATTCTATGGGAAATAAAATAGAAAAATCTATCACTATTAACATTTGGAAATAGATTTTCTAATTTTAAGTAACACAATATATAATCAAATTTTCCCAATTTACTTTGTCTAAAGACAAGTGCCGGGGTCGCCTAGCCTGGTAGGGCGCGCGCCTGGAAATAATTTACCATAAAGCGCGTTCTCGCAAGGGAACGGGAGTTCAAATCTCCCTCCCGGCGCCATCCTATTGTTTTGATTTTTTCCTACAATGATAAATAAATTCTATTCACCTCTCTGATTTTATTATAATGTATGAATTTCTGATCTTTAAAACAAAACAATTATTGTTGATTTAAACTATCAATCGTAAATCATCAAATTCTTTTCTTCAAGAATGTTGTGAATTTGATGTACTGAACGATGTACATCTTTTTCAATCTTAGCGCCAACACAAACTAACTTACCTGATGAAAAAATTAGAATCACAGTTTTAGGATCTAACATTCTATGTATTAGTCCTGGAAATTGTTCTGGTTCATACATACTTCTAGGAAGTGTTCTTGCAGCTTGCTCTAAATTAACTCTGCCTCCAAGATTGATTGATGAGACAATGTTTTGTATTGAAACTAATGCTTCATTTTTAATTTTGATTTTTCCTTTTTTTAATATCTGTACTACTTTAGCAACTGCAGTTTCAGCTAATTCTTGTGATTTTGCACCCGTGCATACCATTTTTCCTGAACTAAATAACAATGTGGCAGTTTTAGGATTTTTAAGTCTAAATACCGCTCCTGGAAATTGCTCTGGATGATATTCCACGTCTGGAAATTTTTTTGTAATATCAACAAGATCTAATTTCTGGTCTATTGATGCAGAAGCAACAACATTAACTATTGAAATTAACGGTCTCGTCTGTGTCATGTTTTTTATTTTTTCTCCCGCTCACAAATCTGTCTCTTGATCTAATTTTAGACCTTTGTATCTATTTCTTATTGTAACTTCAGTCACACTTGCAGCTTCTGCAATATCACGTTGAGTCATGTTTTCCCCATTTTTTACGCATGACAAATACAATGCTGCTGCTGCAAGACCCATTGGATCTTTGCCTGCTGATTCTTCATGTTCTTGTGCAATTTTTAGTACTTTGGTTGCATAGCGTTTTGTTTTCTCAGAAATTCCAAGTCTACTTGCAATTCTTGCAACACATTGAATTGGATCCACAACTGGCATTTTTAGCTCTAACTCTTGATGTAGTATTCTATAACATCTTGCAATGTCTTTTTTCTTTATGTTACCCGCATCTGAAACATCTTTTAGTGTTCTAGGAGTTTCTGTATCTCTACATGCAGCATACAATGCTGAAGCAATTAATGCAGAAATTGAACGACCTCTGACTAAGCCTTTCTCTAAAGCTTTTCTGTAAATGTATGCTGCCTTTTCTACAACAGCGTCAGATAATGCTAGTTTGTCTTTTAATCGTGTTAATTCACTTAGTGCTTGTCGTAAATTTCTATCTGCTGATGCATGCACTTTACTTCTACTGTCCCATGTTCTTAGTCTTTCAATGGTACTTTTCATTGCAGTTGTAAGTGGTTTTCCAGAAGAATCTCGATTTATTGGATTGATAATTGTGGCAAGTCCTCTATCATGTATTGTAAGTGATGTTGGAGCACCTGTTCTAGTTGGATCTGTTCCACCTTCTTTTGAAAATGATCTCCATTCAGGACCTGTATCTTGTAACGTTTCAGAAATAACATACCCACATTTTCCACAGAATCTTTCACCTGTTACATTATCTGTGAGCATACCGCTTTTTCCACAGCGTCCACAAATCGTGTCTTCTTTGATAACTTGTAAAACCAAGAATAAAACCAATATTGATTAATTTGTTTAGTATAAGAACCGACTTATTTCATAAAAATCTTGTAAATTAATCTCTCAAACCTGAATTTCTCTAATAATCCACAATATTGTTGTATTTACGCATAAATATCGTAAAATAAACAGAATGGGCGCTGTAATCATTAGTATTTTCTGATAAACTACATTAAATAAAAAATTCATTCCTTGTTATGACAAAAAAAACCCCAAAAGATCTAGTTCCTGTATTCTTTGATAACACTGCCAATTCTTATGATAAAATAGTACACTGGACTACTTTTGGGAAAGACAGTTTTTGGAAACAAAAAATTTTAGAGCAACTATCTTCTGAAAACACAATCTTGGATCTTGCCTGCGGCACTGGTATTCTTACAAAACAAATTGCACAAAAGATTCCACATGCAAAAATAATCGGTGTAGATATTACAAAAAATTATCTTGAAAAAGCAAAAGAAAAATTGATTTCATATCAAAACATTTCATTTGTTAATCAAGATGCTGAAAAATTTGATCTAGGACAAACATTTGACTGTATTACTGCATCTTATCTACCAAAATATTGTACAGCTGATATTCTAGTTAAAAATTGTATTAACCATCTTAATGTAGGTGGAAAAATTATTCTACATGATTTTACATACCCCAAAAATGTTTTCATAAGAAAAATGTGGAATTTTTATTTCAAATTACTTTATTTGGCAGGTTCATTTATTCCTGATTGGAAACAGGTCTTTGTTGATTTACCAAATCTAATTCGAACTACTAACTGGGTAGATGATTATGAAAACATCATGAAAAGTTACGGACTAATTACATCTAAAGAAGAATTGACAATGTGCTCTTCAACTATTATTGTTGGAACTAAGACTGTCTAGTCTAATTTCCTCTGATATGGTAAACCAAATAACTCCATTGTAAATAATTTCATATTCTCTTGATACTTTGTTTTCTTCTGGAACCCGATTCAGAGATATAATATTTCTAGTGGCTCTGATATGATTACCATTAAGAATAGTGCCAATACCTTGTCTTCTCTTTAAGATCTCCGCCATGATGAATTCTGGCAAAACAGTAGAATCAAATTTTACATTTGCCTTTACTACTGGTAATCCCTGTGCTGTAATCAAAACATTTCTTACAAATTGGTTAGGGGTAATGGTGTTTTGTTCAATTACCTCTAATTTGACATTACACTTTAGATTCTCTTCAAGAACTGTGACTACTTGCCCCACTGGAGCATCTAAAATCTTATCCAGCAAATTTTTAGTATCTATATTCACACATTATTATTTCATTTTAATGAATTAAAGGTATCTTAAAACAAAAAAACAAACTGTGATTAGTATTACTACAGAGCTTATAATTTTGAGACTAAATTCTTTTTTATAATATTTCTTATGATTTTCATTTTGTTGTTTTAGTTCTTTGTATTTTCTTGATATGATTATTAAAATATAACTTGCAAGACCTGCAATTGCAGAAAATATTATTGTTTCAATAGATATTGCGTTGTTTTGAATCACGGCACCTGCTAATACCGGTAGTATTCCCCAAGATATTACAAATGATGCATTGTTGTGAAATTTACCGTGAAATAATTCTAGATTGTATGCAAAAAGAAAAAATACTTCAGCTATTCCAATTGGAAATAATAACCATGAATCTAAAAATCCATAGTATAATCCAATAGAACATGATATGATCAAAGAAATTATTGATGTTACCCAAAGCTTTGTATGTGATATTTCCCCCCATGGTTTTTTCTTACTTCCTAATGCATCTAGACAATGTGCAGATACACCAACTGCAAAAAAATAAAGTAAGCAAATTGCAGCAATTCTATCTAAACTAAATTCTACTGAAAGAGAACCCCATATGGCAAATGATATCACCATTGCAGTATATGGTAAAAATAAAATTCCTATTGCCACTCTAAAATTTCTAGAGCCAAACTTTGGAACAAACCACTCTGCTGACCTATCATTTTGCATTACTTCTTATTGCTTTTCTTGCATAAATGCAGTTACATCTAGTCTAGAATTGACACAATTTTTCTATAATGTTAGTTTTTCAACTATTTTGCTGAATTTCCAAGGTCCACATTGAGCGTCTGTGTTCTCACTTTCAAACATTCCTTGCTTATTTAGATGGTTTACGATATGTGCTGAAAATGGTAGTGCACCTGTAGCTCCAGGTGAATTATAATTCAAAATATGAAAAGACATCGAATCTCCTACTAGTATTGCATCTGGAACAAATTGCCCCCTCTCGTTTATTACTGATGATCTAATGCCCGCTGTCCCTTTTTCTACAATTTTTTCCACATCTATTTTTGGTAAGAATCTTTTGACTCTGTTGATCATTACAGATTTTGACATTGATGATTGAATTTCATTTATTGCTAGTTCTTGAAATTGTTTATCAAATATTGCCTTTCTTGCACCCGACCCAAGCATCTCCATCATTTTTGGAATGAATTCTTTCATGTTCTCTAGTTTGTTGTATCCATGTGGACTAAACACTGGTACTGCGTTTGGTCCGATTTCACAACTTCCATCAACTCTGATAATCCAATGCGGATCTAAAAATGGATAATCTGGATATTCTGGAACTGAATATACACTTGTTTTAGTTAAATGATGGTACTCTTTTGGTGCTTTCCAATATTCTCCTCTAAAATGTACATCGGTAAATTTTTCTGCAATGCCAACTTTGTGTGCAATGTCTATTGATTCTCCGCCTGCAGCATTAATGATAAAATCTGCAAAAATTATCTGTTTGTTATTTAATGTGATTTTCAATTTAGTACCATCTTTTTTTATGTTAGTTACTTTGGTATCTAGGAGAAAATCTATTCCGTTATTTTTACTATCTTGCATAACTGCATTTGTGCATTTAGAATAATCTGTAGAGCCATCTTTGTATACATAAAGTGCAGATTCACATTTTATTTCTGGCTCTATTTTATTTATTTCATTTTTATCCATTAATTTAATATCTTTATCTTGTAATCCATTTTGTTTTCCCCATACCAAATATTTCTCTAATACTTTTGTACCTTTTTCATCTAAAGATACTTCTATAACTCCATCTTTTTTAAATGGCAAATTTTTCAGTTTAGAGTATTCTTCCCACATTTCGTAGCCATGAAATGCAGCATTTGCAAACATCTTTTTTTTCTCAGGATTGTATAGATATGGAGCATGAACCTTTCCAGTATTTCTTCCACTTGTATGAAACGCAACATTATGTGCTTGTTCTATCACCATAATTTTTTTTCCTTTATTTAAAAAACCAAGAAAATATGATATGGATGTTCCTAATATTCCCCCACCAATAATTACTAGATCAAAATTACGTGTCAATACAATTTCATCTCATGTTCATCAATATTAAATTGAATCCATAACAATCAAGATTAATATCATATAAAATTTAATTCAAGTTATGCTGCCTGATAGATGCTCTATAATGGAAAATGGCAAACAATGTGTTAATCCCCCAGAGTTTGTAGTATCTGTTGTTGTAGAAAAAGATGAGTATATGGTTGGAGTTACATGTAATAATCATAAACAAATAGTCTCAGGAAAAATTCAATCACTCCAAAATGAAGAGAAAATTCCTCATGGAAAAATTAGTTTTTCACCATTAAAGGCAGTTGGTACTGATTGTATTCATGGTGATTCCGATGATTTTATTCAATTAGACCCTTAACATACCTAAAAATTGAAATAATTTCTTTTTATTCACACTGTAATGCTTTTGGATATTTTATCTGATTTAGTAAAAATCAATGATGTCTTATTAATTATTAAAAATAACGCTGCTGTATCTGAAGTTAGAACTAATTCTTTATCCATTAAACAGAAAGAAAAATGGGTTACCATTGGCGATAATGATGGACCTGCCCATATACACATTAATGCTGAATTAATACAAACTGCAGAGTTTGTTGAAGAAGAAAAACCTGATCGTACAAGTTTCAGTGTACGCTTCTTTGATCATAATGGTGAGCGTATTATCGGTGCATTTTTCACAAAAATGTATGATCAAAACAATAATCTAAATTTTGATCGAAAAAAAATGTACGAGATTTTACATCAAAAATATGGTTCAAAAATTAAGTTTTAAAAAAAACCTTGTCTGAAAATGACAAGGAGAAAAAATTTGTTATTGTTCTAACTGTTTCTTCTTCTTTTCTTTTTCAGACTGTTGTTTAGCTAATTCTAATTCTTCATTTGTATGCTTGAATTTTTTCAATCTACTTTCGTTTTACATTCTATATATAAAAACTGCACAGTTTTTTTCAATGTAATCTAAGCGTAAATCTAAACTTGACTCTAATACCCAACAGAGTAAATAGGTTTTTTCCCACTGATCCCTAGTTCCAAATTTTTTACTGTAATTTCTGCCATTTTTACTCTTGTCTCTTTAGTTGAACTTCCTATATGTGGGGCTAAAACAACATTTTGTATCTTAGTTAGTGGATGATTTTTCCCAATCGGTTCTGATTCGTATACATCAAGGGCTGCACCAGCAATTATTTTTTTCTTTAATGCTGATACAAGATCTTTTTCATTAATTATTTTACCGCGTGCAGTATTGATCAAAAATGCCGATTTTTTCATTTGTTTAAAAATTTTCATGTCAAATAACTGATCAGTTTCTTTTGTATGTGGAACATGAATTGAAATTATATCGCTTTGAGTTATCAATTTGTTTAATGTAACGTATTTAGCTCCTAATGCTTTTTCTTTATTTTTAGAAACAGGCTTTCTGTTATGGTATACTATTTTCATATCAAATGATTTTGCACGTTTGGCAAAAGTTTCACCTATTCTCCCTAATCCCAAAATTCCTAATGTTTTATCCTGAAGATCTAATCCTGTATAATCATATGCTCCGTAAATTTCTCTCCATTCTCCATTTCTGATTATTCTATCTCCTTCAGAAACTCTACGTAACACATCAAGCATCAAAGAAAATGCTAAGTCTGCTGTAGCATCTGTGAGTACTTCTGGAGTATATCCTACACGAATTTTCATTTTTTTTGCATATTGAGTATCTATATGATCAAAACCAACACTGTAGGTGCTGATGACTTTGAGGTTTTTTGCACCATCTATCATCTCTTTGTCAATTTTGTCGTATGGAAAACAAATCAATCCTTCGATATTTTTGATTTTTGCTTGTAGTTTTGCTTTTGGAATTGGAATTTTACCTGAATGAATTTCTATTTGATATTTTCTTTTTAATTCTTTTAATGCAAAATCGTGAAGTGTTCTAGTAAGAAAAACTCGTTTTTTTTCCATTATTTGTTAGATTCATCTCAAACCATTTATACGATTTCTTTCTAGATTAAAGATGCCAAAGATTGAAGAAGAGGAATTTGCAATTTGTATAGAATGTGGTAATTCTATTGAAAAATGTGTTTGTGTCTGTCCTTATTGTGGTGAACGTGATAAATGTGAATGTGTGTTATTTGATTCAGCAACTGGTGGTTAGTGCAATTAATTTAAGCAGTATTATTAATATTCAAAAAAATGAGATGATTGTATATGAGTTCTGTTGATTTTACTTGGCTAATTGGAGGCCCGCAAGGAAGTGGTGTTGATTCTGGTGCTAATGTTTTTTCTAAAGTTTGTGCTGATATAGGATATCGGGTTTTTGGGAAAAGGGAATTTTATTCTAATATTAAGGGCGAACATAGTTATTTTGCAGTAAGGGTTTCTAATGAAGAAATTCGTTCAAATGTAAATGATGTTACTTTGATGGCTTCTTTTGATGCTGAAACAATTTTCAGACACTATGACGAGGTTTTCAAATCCGGTGGAATAATTTATGATTCTGATTTAGATAAAATAACCACTGATGAAGTTAATACTCTTGATGCTCCTTTCAAAGAAAGATTGCATAAAGAATTGGAATCTAAAAACAAGCCTTTTACAATTGCAGGGGTTCTTGAGATTGCAAAAGAAAAAGGTGTTAATCTTTATCCCGTATCTTTTAGAGAAGTATTACTTAAGCTTGCTGAACAAACAGAAAATCCAAAACTTCGAGGATTAGTTAGAATGTTTAACGTTATTGCTGTTTCTTTATCTCTCGGTTTAATCAAAATGCCCCTTGAACCTTTACTTCAATCTATTGATTCTATATTTTCAAAAAAACCACAAATTGCTGAAATTAACAAACAGGCTGCAAATTTTGCATATGATTACGCTAAATCCAAATTTACTAATTTTCAATATTCTCTAACTGGAACTTCTAAACAACCTGACACTATTCTTGTCCAAGGTCACTTTGGAACTTCAATAGGAAAAATGGTCAGCGGTTGCAGATTTCAATCATACTATCCTATCACTCCTGCTTCTGATGAAAGCGTATACTTGGAGTCCCATGAGATTTTAGAAATTCAAAATGATAGACCTGGTTCTACTATTGTAATTCAAACTGAAGATGAAATATCTGCAATGGGTATGATGATTGGTGCTGCACTAACTGGAACTCGTTCTTCAACGTCTACCTCCGGACCTGGATTTGCATTAATGACTGAAGCACTTGGTTGGGCTGGCATTAATGAAGTTCCTATTGTAATTACTTTGTATCAAAGAAGTGGACCATCTACTGGTCTTCCTACTAGGCATGGACAAGATGATCTTTTATTTGCAGTACATGCGGGACATGGTGATTTTCCAAAAATTGTTTATGCCTCTGGTGATATTGAAGAAAGCTTCTATGATACTGGAAGATGTTTTAATTATGCTGATATTTATCAAATCCCTGTAATCCACATGATGGACAAATTTCTTTCAAGCTCTGTTGTTACATGCAACAGATTTGATCCGCAAAAAATTTCCATCGATAGGGGTTTGTTGTTAGATAAGGTAGATGGTGAATACAAGCGATTTGCTTTTACTGATGATGGGATTTCCCCACGTTCTAGATTGGGTTTGGATAATGGTGTCTTTTGGAATACTGGAGATGAATCTGATGAATTTGGTCATATTACAGAAGATCCTCAGATTAGAATCAAAATGATGGATAAAAGAATGTCTAGATTGGATTTGGTTACAAAACGAATTCCCAACGATGAGCAGGTTGTTTCATTTGGAGTGCATGATTATACTATAGTTTCTTGGGGTTCTACTAAAGGTCCGATTCTAGATGCTCTTTCAATGCTTAAAAAAGAAGGCATTAGTGTTGGATTTATTCAAATTAAGTTAATTCATCCTTTTCCATCTGATTATGTAAAGTCTCTTCTAAAAGATGTAAAAACAATCATTGACATTGAGGCAAATCATTCAGGACAACTAGGTAATTTATTCAAGCAAAATGTATTGCGAGATATTGATTATTTTATACTGAAATATACTGGAAGAGGTATGACTAGTACTGAAATTTATGATTCATTAAAAAAAATAATAGAGAATAAAGCAAACAAAAGGGAGATTCTAAGTCATGGCGCTTAAACTTGCTGATTACAAAACTGATGTACATAATGATTGGTGTCCAGGTTGTGGAGATTTTGGAATAGTCAACGCATTACAAATGGCATTAGCTGAAATGGGAATAGAACGCGATAAGGCAACCATTTTTTCAGGAATTGGGTGTTCTGGAAAGACATCTCATTTTATCAACACATATGGTGTTCATACACTACATGGAAGAGTTTTGACTTTTGCTCAAGGTGGAAAACTTGCAAATCCTGAGATGACTGTTATAGCTGTTGGTGGTGATGGTGATGGATTGGGAATAGGGGCTGGTCATTTTGTTGCAGCTGGAAGACGTAATGTCGACATGACTTACATAATATTTGATAATGGTGTATATGGTCTAACTAAAGGACAGGCTTCTCCAACATTGAAACTTGGTGAACAAACAAAATCCCTTCCCTCTCCTAATACAAATTATAATGTAAATCCTATTGGATTGGCCGTTGCTAGTGGTTTTACATTTGTAGCACGTGGTTATTCTTATGATGTTAGACATCTCAAAGATCTGATCATTAAAGCCGTTAATCACAAAGGTCTTTCATTTCTTGATGTGTTACAACCATGTCCAACTTACAATGATATCAATACAAGAGATTGGTATGCTGGAGTAGATTTAGCTCAAGAATCTATGGAAAGACATGCTAGAATCTACAAGCTTGATGACGTTCATTTTGATCCTAAAGTACATTATGATGATGAGGCCGAAGTTAATGAAAAAATATCTCAAGCTATGATTAAATCTCTAGAATGGGGAAATAAAATTCCAATAGGCGTATTTTATCAAAATGAAATAATTTCTACATATTCTACTAGGCTGACTGATAAAATTCCAAACTATCTTGAAAATCCACCAGCAAAACAAAACATTTCAAATAATGGATTGCCTAATACTGATGTTTCCGAAATCCTTGATTCCCTCAGTGTTTAGATTATCTAAAATCCAATAAGTTATAGACTAGTTTATTTGTAGATCACCTTGCTATTGAACATAAACGAAGCAAATAAGATATTTAGAAAATCTATTATCAAAGGTTTCTTTGAGCCACAGCTTGTCAATCTTGATTTTAAAAAATCAGCTGTTAAACATCCATCCATAACAGATGATGGTTTGATGCAGTCTGATTTACTACACATATTTTTTGATGTAGATACTGGCTCTGATTATCCAGATGCCGATGAATGGTTTATTGTTGAAATGCTTTTTCCACATGACATTAAACTTCCAGATAATCTGAAAGGAACTGATTATTTCACAACAATTTCAGTTGATGATGGAAAAACTTTCTGGCATCATCGTGAATTAATACGCTACAAATATGGTAAATCAAAAAAACTTGATGATGCTCTGGAATTTTTAGAAACAAAATATAAAGAATTACACAGCTTACTTGAGCCGTTACAAAAGGATCTCAAGTGATTGTATTCCATCTATCTCCTCTAAATGCATACTTTTTATTTTCTGATCTTGCTGTATTAAGACGCCATCTCATTGTTCCATGATCAAATTTGTAAATTATTTCTAAAACATCTGATGGTAATTTTTCTGGATCTAGGTGATAAGGTAGTAATTCTAA
>JBHIUL010000002.1:9553-34250 GCA_042138315.1 Nitrosarchaeum sp. | reverse complement strand
TGGGATTTGAACCCACGAACTCCTAAGAGACTAACCCCTCAAGCTAGCGCCTTTGGCCAGGCTGGGCGACACCCGCAATAAAAAATTCTTGCATGGTTTTTATAATCCTTGATTACTTTTTTGTACGTATGTTAATTCCTGTAAGATGTTTTACTTGTGGAAACTTAATTGCTGATAAATATGATGATTATCAAAATAAACTAAAATCTGGAGAAGATCCAGCTAAAGGACTAGATTCTTTGGGAATTAGCAGATATTGTTGTAGAAGAATGTTATTAACTACTGTTGAGACGATTCAACAAGTTATTCCATTTTATGAAGCAATACAGAGAAGACACCAAGAAGTCCAATCTGAATTAGAATAGTTTGTCAAAAATAACTTCCATTAAAGGACGTATCATTTACAATAGTCGTGGAAGTAAAACTGTTGAAGTTGACATTATATCAGATAATAAATTCCTAGGTAGAGTTTGTGCGCCATCTGGAGCTAGTGTTGGAAAATACGAAGCTGTTAGTTTCCCAAATGAGAGACCAGAAGAAAGTCTAAGAATATTAAATGAAAATTCTCAAAAATTTATCGGATTAGAATCAGCGGATCTTAAGATTATCCATGAAACATTAAGAAGTATTGATCAATCTTCAAATTATTCAAAAATTGGAGGAGCTTTAGCATTTGCAGTTACGATTGCAGCAATGGAATCAGCTTCAAAATCAACAGACAAACAATTGTTTCAAATATTATCATCTGAATCATCTTTCAAGTTTCCATTTCCAGTAGGGAATATTTTAGGAGGCGGAGCGCACGCAGGGCCAGGAACACCAGACATTCAAGAAATTTTGATTTGTGCCATAGGTGCAAAAACAATTAGAGAGGCCATTGAAATCAATTTAGCAGTTCATAAAGAATTACGTCGTGTTTTAGAAAAAGAGGATCCTAGTTTTACTAATGGGCGTGGAGACGAAGGCGGATGGGCACCAAAATTAAAAAATGAGAAGGCTTTGGAGCTTTCGGCAAAGTCTTGTGAGAATTTAGGATATACATTAGGAAAAGAAGTAGCCTTAGGAGTAGATTTTGCATCATCGACTCAATGGAATGAAGAAAAACAAAAATATGTTTATCAAAGAGGAGGGTTTGTTAATTCTTCAGAACAACAAATTGAGTTTGCAGCAAACATTATTCAAAAATACAAATTGATTTATGCAGAAGATGCAGTTCATGAAGAAGCTTTTGAAGACATGGCAGAATTAACTGCTAAATTTCCAAACACGTTAATCACAGGAGATGATCTAACAGTTACCAATAAAGACATTCTAGATAAGGCAATTAAGTTAAAATCTTGTAATGCTGCAATTCTCAAAGTTAATCAAGCAGGTAGTCTTTATGATGCCTTTGAATTTGCCAAAGTAGCGAATCAAAATAACATAAAATTAATCACATCACATAGATCTGGAGAATCTACAGATTCCCATATTTCCCATATAGGATTGGCTACAAAGTCAAAAATGCTCAAAGTTGGAGTGGTTGGCGGAGAAAGGGTAGCAAAATTAAATGAGCTTATACGTCTATCAGAGCATGATTTAATACGCGGTATGGCAGAGATTTAAAATCGCTATGAGTGAACAAGCAGAATCCACTGACATCAAAAAGAAGATTCTATCAACAGGAATTAGAGTCGGAACTCCAGTTAAAACAAAATTCATGACACCATTTATCACAAAAGCTAGTCCTGAAGGACTCTACATGTTAGATATAGACATAACTTTAGAAAAAATCAAAACGGCGGCCAAATTCATCAATCGTCTTGGAACAGATAAACTCATTGTCTGTTCTGCCAGACAGTATGCAAACACACCAATTGAGAAATTCTGTGAAATGTTAGGGTCTAAAAAATTACTTGGTAGATTCATGCCAGGTACTCTCACCAATCCATCATTACCATATTATATTGAACCAAAATTAGTTTTAATTTCTGATCCTCAAGTAGATGTACAAGCAATTACTGAAGCTACGAATGCAGGGATTCCGGTAATCGGAATTTCAAACACAGATAACATTACATCAAAACTAGATGTAATTATCCCAGCAAACAACAGAGGTAGAAAAGCCCTCGCTACAGTTTATTGGTTATTGGTTCGTCAAGTTCTCATAGAAAGAGGCGAATTAAAAGAAGATGAACCAATGAAATACGAAATAGATGATTTTGAAACAAAAATAACGGAAGAGGAAATAGAGTAATGCAAATTAGAACACCGGCTGTAGCCGGAATGTTCTATCCCGGCGAAAAAAATGAATTAAAAAAAATTATCAACGAATGTTTCGTTCATGAATTTGGTCCAGGCAAAACCCCACCAACTAAAATACAAAAGAAAATTTTTGGGGTTATTTGTCCACATGCAGGATATACATATTCAGGTCCAATAGCATGTCATTCATTTTATGCAATATCATCATACATGCCAGAATTAATTATAATAATTGGGCCAAATCATTGGGGGATAGGAAGCAGTGTTGCGACGATGAAAGATTGTAAATGGAATACACCACTAGGAGATGTAGAAGTAGATTCAAAAACAGCCGAGGAAATGTCCCACATATCAAAAATAATCAACATAGACTTTTTTTCTCATACAAGAGAACACAGTTTAGAAGTACAATTACCAATGCTACAAGAAATGTATTCAAACTTCAAAATATTACCAATATCCATGATTAATCAGAATAAAGATGCAGCTAAAGACATAGGAATGACTATCGCTAAAATTGCAGAAAAAAAGAAAATAATGATAATTGGTTCTTCAGATTTTACACATTATGAACAAAATGAATTTGCGCATGAACAAGACATGGCATTGATTGAACCTATATTGAAATTAGACGTAGAAAAATTTTATGATGTTTTAGAAGATAGAAACGTTAGCGCTTGTGGTTATGGTGCAATTGCATCTACCATGATAGCATGTAAAGAATTGGGTGCAACAAAAGGAGAATTACTCAAATATGCTACAAGTGGCGATATTGCAGGAGATACAAGTTCTGTTGTTGGATATGGATCAATAGTGTTCATTTGAAATCTAATGCTTCTGCACCTGGAAAAGTAATTCTTTTTGGGGAACATTTTGTAGTTTACGGAGTAAAAGCAATACTATGTGCAATAAATAAACGAGTTACAGTAAGTGCAAACAAGATACAAGAAAATACAATTTTGATTAAATCAAACATAGGAAATCTAAACATGCCACCAAACAAACCCATTGCAGAAATTAAATCACCTTTAAAACCATTTTATTTTTTAGCAAACAAAATGATGGAGAAACATAATCAGAACACAGGAATAGAGATACTTGTTCAATCAGATATTCCATTAGGGGCGGGTTTAGGATCATCTTCTGCCTGTTGTGTTGCAGGTGCAGCGGCTATCTCAAGGTTATTTTCTAAAACATCAAAAGAAGAAATTTTAGAAATGGCAATTGAAGCAGAAAGAACAATATTTCAAAATACATCTGGGGCAGATTGCACAGTATGTACATTTGGAGGAATTATGGAATATGATAAAAAAAGTGGATTTTCAAAAATTAATTTAGAACCCAACTTTCATCTGGTAATTGCAAATTCAAAAATTGAACATTCAACAGAAATGATAGTTGCAAATGTAGAACAATTCAAAAAGAAAAATGAAGAAAAATTTTCAAATCTATGTAACGAGGAATTAAAAATTATCAATAATGTAAGAGAACTTTTGAAAAATAATGACCTAGTAGAACTAGGCAAAAATATGCTAAAAAATCAAGAGTTTTTAGAGACAATAGGGATATCAAATGAAAAATTACGCTCAATGATAGAGTTAGCACAAAAATCATCGTTTGGAGCAAAGATAACAGGTGCAGGTGGGGGAGGATGCATTATTGCATTAACAGACAAATCAAATTTAGCAAATGTAGTTGAACAATTTAAAAAGAAAAACTATGAATGCTTTTCTGCAAAAATTGATTTCAAAGGATTGGATACTTTTTAATGGAATGAATATTTGGTGACAACATGATTCTAATAAAATTAGGAGGGTCAATTATTACTAATAAGGAAAAACCATTATCTCCAAAGAAAAAAACAGTTGAAAAAATTGTTAGAAGTTTAAAGAAAATTGATGAACCGATAATAATTGTTCATGGTGGAGGCTCTTTTGGACATTATTGGTCTGTAAAATTTGATATGCATACAAAACCTATGAAGTACAACACACATGGAGTGTCTATTGTTAAAAATTCAATGATTGAGTTAAATAAAATTATTTTAGACGTATTTTTAAAAATGAAATTAAATCCATATTGTCTTCCACCTACAGATTTTATGTCAGGAAATAAACCAATTACAAACAAAATAAAAGAAATTGAAAAAATTGCAAAAGCAGGATTAATTCCAATTACATTTGGCGATGCACTTTGGTATGGTAACAAAAAAACATACATTTTATCTGGAGATAAAATTATGACATATCTTTCAAAAATTCTAAAACCAAGATTAGTTATTTTTGCTCTAAACGAAGACGGTTTATACTCTGATCTAAAATCAAAAAAATTAATTCATGAGTTAAAAGGAGAAAATCCAATTATTACAAAAAATAACAAGGACGTCACAGGAGGTATGACTAGAAAAGTAGAGGAGGCTATAAAAATTGCAAAAATTGGAATGGATGTATTTTTTGTAAACGGTAACAAACCAGAAAGAATTGTGAAAGCGGTTAAAAATAGGAAATTTGAAGGAACCATATTCAGAGGAAAATGAAATGGGTGAAGAATATCTTATTTTAGTTGATAAAGACGATAATCCAATTGGTTCAGAAGAAAAAGTAAAGTGTCACCTACCAAATGGGAAATTACATCGAGCATTTACAGCATTATTATTTGATAAAAAAGGAAGATTGGTTTTAACAAGAAGAGCTAAAGAAAAAATGTTGTGGCCAGGTGACTGGGATGGAACCGTAGCTAGTCATCCAAGAGCACTTGAAACGTATGTATCATCAGCAGAGAGAAGAATGCCAGAAGAATTAGGCATCAAATGTAAACTAGATTATTTATTCAAATTTGAATATCATGTTCCATACAGGGATATAGGCTCAGAAAATGAAATTTGCGGTACACTTATTGGAATAATTGATGATACAACACCACTTAAAATGGTTGAAGGTGAGATAGATAAAATTAAATGGATTTCATCTATTGAATTGCTTTCTGAACTAAAGAGCAACCCAAAAATATATTGTCCTTGGATGTTAATTGCATTAGAATTATTAGATAAATCAGAAAAAACAATGCTAGAAAAACATAAGAGTGTTTTATCATTATGGATCAACACAGAATTGCAAAAAGAGTTACAAAAAGCAATTAAAATTCATCTTCCAGACAACATGTGGAGATTAGTAAAATGAAAAAAACTAAAACCATTGAAAAAAATGCAATGAGTGTAAACAAATACATTAATTCTAAATTAAAAGGAAATCCCAAAATACTTTATGATGCAGCAGAACATTTGATCATTCACGGTGGTAAAAGACTAAGACCACACATGGTGATTAAGAGTTGTCAAATTTTAGGTGGAAGCATGACAGATGCAATGCCAGCTGCAAGTGCAGTAGAAATGATACATAATTTTACTCTAGTCCATGATGATATAATGGATAATGATGAAATGCGTCACGGGGTACCAACAGTACATAAAAAATTTGGAATGCCAATTGCAATATTAGCTGGAGATGTATTATTTTCCAAGGCATATCAGGTTATTTCAGATTCAAAATTATCTAATGATGCAACCATACAACTAGTATCAAGATTAGCAAAAGCCTGTGTAGATGTATGTGAAGGACAAATATTAGATGTTAAAATGGCGGAGGAAAAAAGAATCCCAACACAAAAAGAATACATTACAATGATCGAGAAAAAAACTGCAGCATTATTTGATGTATCATGTTCTATGGGAGCAATTTGTGCAATAGGTAATCAAAAAGATATTTCAAATTTATCGAGTTTTGGAAGAAATTTGGGAATTGCATTTCAGATTACAGATGATCTAATAGGAGTCATGGGAGATCCAAAAATTACAAAAAAACCTGTAGGAAATGATCTAAGAGAGGGTAAAAAATCACTTCCAATTCTTATGGCAATAAAATTAGCCAAGAAAAAAGACAAAGAAACAATTCTCAAAGCGTTTGGAAACCCAAAAGCAACTAAAGATGACCTCAAAAAAGCAGTAATCGTGATTCGCTCCCTAGGTATAGAAAATGATGTGAGAACACAGGCTCTAAAATATGCAGAAACAGCAAAAAAATCACTTTCAAAATATTCGGGTTCTGCAAAAACAGAATTAATAGATCTCTTAGATTTTGTTGTGAAAAGGAGTCTATAATTTGGATGAAGAGATTAGGGAAGAGATTAGAAAAATAGCATTGCAAAATGCATTTGAGCATGAAGGGAAAACTCAAGACAAAATTGTATTAGCCAAAATTCTTGGGATAAAACCAGAATTTAGATCCAAAGTAAAAGAAATTATTGGAGATATTACAGAAATTGTATCCACAGTTAATCAGATATCATTTGAAGAACAACAAAAAGAAATAGAAAAAAAATTCCCAGAAATTTTAATTCCAAAAGAAAAAACGGAGGAGCGAGAAGGATTACCACCATTAAAAGGAGCTGAACAAGGGAAAGTCATAACAAGATTTCCACCTGAACCTAATGGATATCCACACATAGGACATGCAAAAGCTGCAATCATTAATGCAGAATATGCAAAAATGTACGGAGGCAAATTCATTTTGAGAATGGATGATACTAATCCAGAAGCTGAGAGAATGGAATATCATGCTGCAATTAAAGTTGGACTAGATTGGTTAGGAATCAAATTTGATACAATAAAAAATACATCTGATGATATGGAATTATTTTATGAAAAAGGAATTCAATTAATCAATTCTGGAAAAGCATATGTTTGTACTTGTAAAAGAGATGACATAAGCAATAACAGAAGAGAAAGAAAAGCATGTAAATGCAGTAGAGGAGATATAAAACAAAATGTTCAAGGTTGGGAGAAAATGTTTGAAAAATACAAACCCGGAGATGCGATTGTTCGATTTCGAGGAGATATGAAAGCAGATAATGCTGTAATGCGAGATCCAGTATTATTTAGAATAATTGATGAGAAACATTACACATTAGGAAACAAATATCGAGTTTGGCCAAGTTACGATATGGCCGTAGCAATTGAAGATAGTAATGATGGAGTTACTCATGCATTTCGTTCAAAGGAATTTGAGTTAAGAAAAGAGCTAATTGATGCTATTTTAGATGCATTGAATATGCGAAAACCATATCAAGATTTCTTTTCCAGGCTCGAATTCAAAGGAATGCCAATTTCTAAAAGAATCCTCAAACCATTGATAGAAGAAGGAAAAGTGTCGTGGTATGATGACCCAAGATTACCAACATTAGAATCACTCAAAAGAAGAGGGATTAAACCAGAAGCAATAAAAAAATTTGTCTTATCTTTAGGATTAACGAAGGCAAACACATTAGCACCGTTCGATGCACTTGAGTCATTTAATAGAAAATTTGTTGATGCAGATAGTATCAGATTATTTATGGTGAGTAAACCAAAAAAACTTAGGGTTAAAAAATTACCAGTTTCATTTATAGAAATTTCAAATCACCCAATAAAAGATATGGGTAAAAGAAAAATGGATTTGGATGAAAATTTCTATATTTCTGGAGAAGATGCAGATAACATCAAAGTGGGAATGCAGATTAGATTATTAGGATTAGGTAATGTCACGATATCAAAGATCAACGAAGAGTTAGAAGGTGAATTCACAGAAGATGGTGACACTGGAAATGTACAAAAAATTCAATGGGTCATACAAAAAAACGCTCATATAATAAAAATCCTCATTCCAAAACAATTATTCATTGATGATAAATTTAATGAAGATAGCTTAGAAGAATTAGAGGTTTATACAGAACCACATTACCTACAATTAAAAGATGGAGAAGAAATTCAATTTGTTAGATTTGGATATTGTAGAAAAGATTCACAAAATCAGGCAATTTTTACACATAAGTGAGTGAAAAAAGTATGAAGATAGCTAGATTAGTTTATGAAAATAGTGAAACATATGGTTTTGTAAAAAATGATAAAGTTGCGACAAAAGATGAGATAACATATCAAACAGGCGTTCCAATTCCTCAAAGCATTAAAGACTTTCTTTTTGATGGATGGTATGAAGAAATTAAAGATCAGTTGGATAAATTACCATATGAAGAAAATATTTCAAAATTTAAATTATTAAGTCCAATTCCAAATCCAAATAAGATCATATGTTTAGCTTTTAATTACATAGATCATGCAAAAGAACAAAATTTACTACCACCAAAAGATCCAGCAATAGTTCTAAAGCCTAGAACTGCTCTAAACGGTTCAGGATCAGACATAATTTGCCCTGATTTTGTTACCCAATTAGATTATGAAATAGAATTGGCCTTGATAATAGGTAAAAATTGTAAAAACATCAATGAAGAACAAGCAAAAGAAGCGATATTCGGATATATGATTCTAAATGATGTGTCAGCAAGAGATATTCAATTTAAAGACAAACAATTCACCAGAGGAAAAAGTTTTGACACATTTGCTCCATCGGGTCCATGGATAACAACAGCTGATGAAATAAAGGAGCCACAGAATTTAAAACTAACAACTAAAATCAACGGAGAGATACGACAAAACTCATCTACAAATAACATGTTCATAAAAATACCAGAAATTGTATCCAAATTGAGCAAAGTCATGACTCTTGAAAAAGGAGACATCATTTCAACTGGAACACCTGCTGGAGTTATGCTAAACAAACCAAATGCAGTGTTTCTTAAAAATGGAGATAAGATAGAGATGGAAATTGAGAATTTGGGAATTTTAAAAAATACAATCAGGTTTGTTAAAGAAGATTAATGCAGTGTATGTTGCATTAAATTAAATGTAATTTTATGTTCTAAAAAGTTCAAAAGAGGAAGATTTTCTCTAGTCAAGATCTGAATTTTTTGATAATTATTTTTTGCTCCATAATTTTGTATGTATAAAATAAGATTCAAAGTGTTATCTTTGGAACCAGAAAACAAAGTCACAATAAGTGTTTTATCAAAATGTTCAGAATCTGTTAAAATCGCAATCGAAATATCATCTAATTCATCTGAAAAAATAATTTTGTTATGTCTAGATAGAGAAAAGAGAGTTTCTTCATCTAAAGTTAACCATCGCCACGATTTAACATAATGAAAAATTTTTGTATTATCTAATACATTACCGAATTTAATTTTAAAATTATTATTAATTTGGGGCAAAAGTGAATAAAAATGCCATGTTTGAAATATATCATAATTGAGATTTTTTGCCATTAAGAGAGAAGAGGTATTTTCAGTATCAATAAGCATACATGAAGAAGTTATTTGTTTTTCTTTTGCAAGTAATTCTACATGTTTAACTAATTTAGAAGCCAAACCTTGTCTGCGAAAAATGGGATCAATCCTGATTCCCTCAATCCATACCTGATTTTTAGAGAAAAATGCATGACACATACCAATAGGATGTTGTTTTTCAGCAAGTACTATGTTGCCTTCAGTTAACCAGTAATCCCATACATGTTGAATATAATCACCCCATGAAAAAGTATTTTTACAAAAATTCAATATGTAAAATTTATCTGAGTTAACTGCATCTCGAATAATTGTTTTGTCCATATACGAAAAAATATTAAGAATGATAGATTAAAAACGATAATGGGTAAAATAATAGCTGGAAAAACCACAGATATTCCTCCTGGAAAGATGATCAAAGTATCTATAGACGGTAAGGATATCATGGTTGCAAATATAGATGGTAATTACTGTGCAGTTGATGATTCTTGTACTCATTCAGGTTCAAGCCTTTCAGAAGGAAAATTAGATGGATGCAAGGTAATATGTGGATGGCATGGAGCCGAATTTGATTGCAAATCAGGTAAATTACTTAAATTTCCTGCTAAAATTAGAGATTTAGCATCATATAGTATTTCTATAGAATCAGATAATGTATTTGTAGAGATGTGACTATATACCTCAAATTCTCATTAAATGGTGTAAAAAATGGCAGACGATAAACAAAACAAAGAAACAATGAAAGAAGCGATAGAAACGCTAAATCAAATTGCTACAAATCATTCAACACCAAAGACAATTAAAAAGTCGATTACAGATTTAATTACAGATTTGAATAATGAAGAATATTCATTATCAGTAAGAGCTAACAATACAATTAGTTTGTTAGACGATGTAACACAAGATCCCAATATGCCTTCATATGTGAGAACACAGTTATGGCAAGCAGTATCAAAACTTGAAAGTATAAGAGAATAAATCATACAGTATTTTAATCATAATATTGAAAATAGAAGAATATCTAAAATCACTACCAGAAAATATTGTTAGTGGAGAAGATGTACAATTACCAGATAAATCATTTAGAGATATTTTTAATTTTTTAAATTTAGGAAAAGATGATATTTTTTATCATCTTGGATGTGGTAAAGGAGAAGGAGTCAAGTTAGCATTGAAGGAATATAATGTAAAAAGGGCTGTTGGTATTGATAACAATCCAGATAAAATCAATCAAGCAAAAAATAGTTTAAATCAAGACAATCTTTTAGGAGAATTTATTTGTGAAGACATACAAAATGCAGATATTTCTGATGCTACTGTAATTTTATTTTGGTTTACTAATGAAGATGTTATTAAACATATGATGAATAAATTTAAAGATCTAAAACATGGAACAAAAATAATCACAATTTGGGGACCTTTACCAGAGTGTCTTCCTGAAAAAGTAGAGTTTCCATATATTATGAATCAAATTCCATTCAAAAAATCAAATAATCTACAAGAACAATTATTGGCAATTTTTGGTGTAAAATGTATAAATTTTGTAACTGCTTGGGAATTTGCAGAAAGATACACAAAGGCAATCAGTACTCCAGAAATTGGAAATGATAGATTTTTAACAATTATTCAGACTCTAGTAATTTGGATTAATGCAAAGAATTTGGGAGTATCTTGTAGTGATAAAATTCCAGAGTCTATTCAAACATACATAGATATCATGAAAATACATTTTGACATAGATTTTGAATATCTTTTAAAATAATTTGTATGTAATCCTTTTATTTTATATTAATCACATACAATTATGGTAGAGAGAATCAACATTAATGTATCAGCAGTAGATTACGATAAAACAAGTAAGGCGATAACACAAAAACTTGTTCTTTTAGAAGAGATGGTTCATAGTCAAGAGGATTTTATAATGACAGATTCAGAATTTGCTTTTGGATGGCATTTTTTTGTTGTGAGTGTGAATAGAACATTAGTAGAAAAATTAGCTGATCAGATGGGAATGGATTTTGACAGATTGAAAGGAAAAGGGATGGAGAAAAAATTCCTCACATGGCTTACAAATAATTTAGAAGGGAAAACACCTAGATTCAAGCTAGCTATTAAAGAAGAAATGGAATCTAGTAAATATGGTATTTTTTAAATAACGCTATTTGTTTTTAGCAAGTTCAAAAGTTACCAATTTTATATGATATTTCTATTCAATATTAAATACAATAGAAAATCTTATCATTAAGAACAAGTATGGAAAATTATGGAAATTCAAGATGCTGCTGAAAAAATTCTCAAAATTAGCCCATCTATAAGAGTTGTAAGTATCTGCGATCTTAAGGGCAAACTGATCTTTTCTGCACGTTCAAAGAAAGTCAATATCTTGGTATCTAAGAATCAAAGTCTTGCATCGTTGAGGGCTGCAGCAAAAGACTGGAATCAAAGAAAAAAACTAATGAGAGCACTAGGACCATGCAAATATGTTGTTGCAGAATATGACAAAGTTAAGAGGATTGTTATTCCTGCAGGAAGAAAACATCTGCTATACGTAACCACAACTGCCTCATTGGATCACAACAAAATAGTTAGAAAGGTTCGTTCTTTCAAGTAACTATACAAACCTAATTTTTTTCTTTAGCATACAATGTAGAATATTGTTACGAGTTTTAGCAGGGCATAGTTTCAATATCAACTATCAAGTTTTCTTTTTTTAGTTCCTCTTCCAGAACTAACCCACATTCCTTTTGTAGATGTTGTTGGAGTATTTTGGATATCACCAAATTTTATCTTGGCAGTGCCTCGACCTACTGTGATATACTTGTCTTTAGAAGATTCTTTTTTTGATTCTTGGAATTTTTTAAAATCGCTACCTGCCCAGTTTGATTTTTCGTCATCAACCTCAATTATTCTTGTTCCTCTACCAGAGCGAATTTTTCTTTTTACCAAAATCGTTCACATATAGATATGATTTCTAACTAATAAGAATTTAAAAAATAAACTGATTTTTACGGTAAATATATTTAAAAAATATGTAGGCCCTCGAGGGGAATCGAACTCCTGTCCGGGGATCCACAGTCCCCTATACTAGCCACTGTACTACGAGGGCCACAAAAAAAAGAAATTAGTAACCTGTAATAATCTTTGATTTTAGAACCATGAAAATCAGCCTGTAGATTTATTATTAAGCAATAAAAATTCTAATTATGAGATTTTGGTGGGTAGCTATGGCAATAACAATTGGGCTCACGTGGATTGGCGTCAATTACTTACTTCCATGGAAATAATCTGAATGAATGATACATTATTCTTACAAGTGAATCATGTAATTTTTTAATCAAATTAATCGATCGCTTTAAATTTGTTAGATAGTGGTATCATTCAACTTGAAAAAAGGATTCATCTCTAATAGATTACATGTAGGTAAGAAACCTGCCAGTATAACAGTAGAGAAAAAAATAGAAGTGATTCAAGGTAAGAAATTTTCATGGATAGATTTACAAAATCCAGATAGAAACGATGTTGAAAAATTAGCTGCACAATATCAATGGAATACATTAAACATTGAAGACTGTATGACTAAGTCAGAGCTTCCAAAGTTAGATAGTTATAACAATCATTTCTTTGTAATTTTACATTTTCCATCACTTTTACGACAGCCTGGAATTTCAAGAAATAGTCAACTTTCAGTCTTCATAGGCAATGATTTTCTAGTAACTGTTCATCAAGGGGATTTAAAACCATTAGTAGATTTAGTAAACATTTGTAAAAATGATTCAGATCAACACAGAAAAGAAAGACTGTTAGGAAAATCATCAGGGTATTTACTTCATGAAATAATAGATATTTTAGTAGATGATCTTCTACACATATCAAGGAAAGTAATTGCCAATTTAGATGATCTGGAAGACGAAGTATTTGATGAAAGAAAATCAGTTGCAAGAAGTATTGCATTACTTAGAAGAGAAATCAACGTAATGAGAAGAATAGCAAATCCATTGAAAAAATTTGTATTAGAAATTACCAAAAATATTAAAAAATTTACAGATGAAGAAGATCTTGCGTTATATTTTGATGATGTAATTGATCATATTGATAAAGTAATTGAGACTTTAGAAGAATCAAGAGAAACGATGGAAATTTACAAAGATACAGATTTCATGCTTAGTACTGAAAAAACAAATAAAGTTCTTGCAGCACTAACAATAATTTTTACATTTGCAATACCAGGAACAGTTATTGGAACATTTTATGGAATGAACATACATTTACCAGGAGGAATTAATGAACCTTTAACATTTTTTGGAATATACACATCATTCATAATAATAATTCTAGCATCGTCAATACCAGTGGCATTGATGTTCATTTATTTTAGAAAGCTTGGTTGGATCAACATATAATTGATACATGAGATCATTTTTGAATTAAATTTCTTAAATCAATCAATCTTTGCCAATATGATCATAAAAGAATTATAGATATTCAAAATCATATTAATGCAATTCTTCACAGCAAAATAAGCTTAAATAAATATAAGATAAAGTAATCACAATTATGGGAAAAATTAGAATTAGAACAGGCAGAGGTACTGGTTCAAGAGAAATTGATGACGACAAAAAAGCCTGGGCAGGAGATGAATACAAAAAATTGCAAGATGCAAAGAAAAAAGCAGCAGCAAATAGAATGGTTCACACAGGCAGAGGTACTGGTTCAAAAAGATTAGGGGATTTACCAGAATCAAAACCAAGACCTTCAACGGAAGGAATGACAAGAATTACAGGTAGAGGTACTGGTTCAAGAAAGAGTACAAACAAAGGCTCATCATAATAACCTCAATTTTTATTTTTAATAAGCGTGATTTGATTATTTCTAAAAAATATAGTATTAAATTTTGATATCAGGGTTTCCAGCTTGTTGTTTTTTCCAATCAGATAGAAAATTTTCTAGTCCAATATCAGTCAAAGGGTGTTGTAACATTTTATCTAAAACTGTAGGTGGTAAAGTAACAACATCAGCTCCGATTTTTGCTGCATCAATAACATGTAATGGGTGACGAATACTTGCAACAAGAATTTGAGTTTTAAATTCTGGATAATTTTTAAAGATATCTTTAATATCTTTAATCAAAGACATTCCATCTTGACCAATATCATCCAATCTGCCAATAAATGGGCTAACATATTTTGCACCTGATTTTGCTGCAAGTAAAGCTTGATTTGCAGAAAATATCAGAGTTACATTTACAGGTATTCCTTCAGATGAAAGTAATTTACATGCTTTCAAACCATCAGCAGTCATTGGAACTTTCACTACAACATTTTTACCATATTGACGTAGACGTTTTCCTTCTTCAATCATTCCAGAATAATCAGTGCTTACTACTTCCAAGCTAACATCACCTTTGATGATTTTTGTGATTTGTTCCATGACGGTTTTTGGATTACCACCTTCTTTGGACATTAAAGAAGGGTTTGTTGTAATACCATCCAACAGTCCCATGTCATTGAATTTTTTGATTGATTCTAGATTTGCAGTGTCAAGAAAAATCTTCATACTTTTCTACTCCTTATTTCTTTAACTTGGTTTGCTATATTAAAAGATGTTATTCCATGCTTTTCTAATAGTAGTGGAATCTCATTGTCCCTAGCAGATTCACCAAACATGTCATTAGCACCTATTCGTTTGATTGGAACTGGATATCTTTCAGAAACAGATTCTGCAACCGCAGACCCCATGCCACATAAAATATTGTGTTCTTCACAAGTAACTATGAAACCCGTTTCTCGTGATGCTTTTTCTAAAAGTTCAGCATCAATTGGTTTTACAGAAAATAAATCCAACACTCTACAAGAAATTCCTTCTTGTTGTAATGATTCAGCAGCTTCAAGTGCCATTCTTACAGTTATTCCACATGCAGCAATAGTACAATCAGAACCATCACGAAGTGTAATTCCTTTACCAATTTGAAAATCTTGAGATTCAGAATGAACTATTGGGGTGTTGGATCTTGCCATTCTCATATAGAATGGGCCATATTCATTTGCCATTAATCTAGTTAATTTTGAAACTGCAAAAGTGTCAGCAGGTATAAACACACGGAAATTTGGAATGGTTCGCATAATTCCAATATCTTCAATTTGTTGATGAGAACCACCATCTGGACCTACAGATAATCCTCCGTGTGAAACAACTAATTTCACATTAAGTCCTTTTTTGTTTCCAGAAGAAGGATATGCAATTCCATTTCTTATTTGATCAACTGCACGTCCTGGTAAAAATATGGCATAAGTACTTGCAAAAGATATTTTTCCAGAAGCTGCAAGACCAGCAGATAAAGAAACTAAATTTGCCTCTGCAATTCCCACATTAAAGAATCTATTTGGAAACACTTTACCAAATCCAGAAGTTTTAAGGGAATCTGTAGTGTCAGCCCCCAAAACTACAATGTTTTGATTTTCTTTTCCTAGTTCAATTAGCGTTTTTGAATATTCTGAACGCATATCAGTCATTACAGGTGGATTCAAAGATAACCTGCCTCTTCTGCTATTTTCTTAATTTGTTCTTGTTTTTCACCAACAACGTGAAGGCCTATCCATTTCTTTACAAGTTCAGAACCTCCTAATTCATTTGCCTTATCGAGCAAAATTTTTCGTCTTGTTTTGAGAACCTGATTTCTGAAATCCCTTATAGCACTACGTACATCTTGTTTTCCAATAATTGCACTTCCACCAACAAAGGCTCTAGCGCCATCAATAAAACAGGAACCAATATTATCAAGAGTAACACCCCCATCAGATTCAATGCAGCCTGAAAACTTTTGAGCATTTAAGATTGCATTTAATTTAGTCATTTTTTGATGTGTTTCTTCAATGTATTTTTGACCTGATTTTCCAGGTATGACAGACATTACAATAAGTTGATCAAGTGTAGGCATGAATTTGTATGACCATTCAGGAAGTTCAGTGTCAGGGTTAATTGCAAGACCTACACCAACTTGATTTTGTTTTAACAAATCATGAATCTCACCAAAGGTTGATTCATCACAAACTTCAGCATGGACAGTGATGATATCACTTCCAGATTCAACATATTCCCTAACATGTTTTACAGGTTCATTGATCATTAAATGAGTGTCAAATGGAATCACAGTCAAAGATCGTAATTCCCGGATTTTGTTATGATCAAAAGTTTTGGTTGGTACAAATTGTCCATCCATTACATCAAGATGAATATAATCAGCTCTTCCAGTTACACATCGTTTTACTTCATTTTCTAGATTTGTCATATCACCTGCAATGATTGATGGTGCAATCATAAATTGAGATTCAAGTTCTAAGTCAATAATTGGTGTCACATCAGAATCAGGAGCTTTCCCATGCCATTGTGGATTGTCTTCCATGTGTTCAACACCTTTACCTTTAATTGTTCTAGAAATTATTATTGAAGGAATACCCTTTATTGAATTTGCTTTAGTAATTGCAGCATCGATTTGTTCAATTCTGTGTCCATCTATTTCAATTACATTCCAACCAAATGATCTCCATTTATCACCAGTTTTCCATCTTGACGCATCTTTCCACATTTCAGATATATCATCACCTTCTAATTTTTCATCTAGTGGCATAATTTTTTCAGTGTAGGAGTCTTGTTGAATAAAATTTCTATCTAAAAATGCAGTTAGATTATCTGTTTTGTATTTTGCAGCAGTCATTGCAGCTTCCCATATTTGTCCTTCATCAGATTCACCATCGCCCATTATAGTATAGACATGATGATTCTTTCCATCAATTTTGGCAGCTAGTGCAACGCCAACAGAGTAAGATAGACCAGTACCTAAAGAACCACCACAAAATTCAACCCCAGGACATTTTAGATCAGGGTGACCCTGTAATCTACTACCAAATTTTCTCAAAGTTTCAAGCTCAGATTCTGGAAAATAACCTGCAACTGCCATATTTGAAAATAATCCAGGTGCAGCGTGTCCTTTAGATAAGATCAGACGATCTCGATCATCCCATTGTGGGTTTTTAGGATCATATTGCAGATGTTTGTAAAATAAACATCCTAAAATTTCAGCCATTGAGAAAGAACCTCCAGGATGACCAGAACCAGCGCTGTTTGTTGCTTTAATCACCAATTTGCGGGCTCGTAAAACATTTTTTTTGATTTGATAATAATTAAGCCCCATTTCTTGATTACAAATGCTACAAATTTAATAAAAATCTACTTCTGTAAAATTTTAATCTAATGATTACTATAGATCGATATGGATATCAAAGAAAAAGTGCCAATTATAGTATATGATAATCAATGCTACTTGTGTGTAAAATTTGCAAAAATGATTGAATTTCTTACAAGAGGCAATTTGACAATGATCGGACATTATTCAGAATTAGGCTTAAAACTAAGAAAAACAACATTGGGAGAATCCGCATTAGAAATGTTTTGGATAATAGATAAAAAAACTGCATATGGTGGAAGAGCTGCACTTTTGCCATTGATAAAATTGATTATCACAACAAAGAAAAGCAAATCAAATGAAATTAAAGTGGATGATGTATGTGAGCAAGAATGCAAAACAGTAAAAGCAGTTTTTGTAAGATCAGCAAGTTTGTTCTCGAATAGTAAAAAAATCGATCTATAGTAAATCTAAATAACACATAAAAACTCAAATTTTCATAATTATGAAAATAAAAGTAGAGAATCCAGAATTTACTAAAAAGAAAACAATGATGATTTGTGGATTTGTCTTAGAAGGTTCAGATAAAATACTAGGATTAGAAAAAAATGGTTCTGAGATCAATTCATCAATAAAACAACCAATTAACGATATGGGTGGAACATTTGGTAAGATATTAGTTGTTCCTGCTACAGGAAAGATTTCAGCTCACAGGATATTATTAGCAGGATTAGGTAAAAAAGAGAAATTCACAAATGATACAATTCGTTTTGTTTCAGGAAAAATTGCTCAAAAAGCTAGAGAGTTAAAATTAAAAGAATTCTCCATAATTTCACCTCCAAGTTCACTAATTGAGCCTATTTCATCAGTATCTCAGATAGTAGAAGGATGTAAAATGTCGTTGTATAAATTTGAAAAATATAAATCAAAAAAAGAAAATAGTAATCCAGATCTCACAATTTTAGTTCCTAAATCAGAAAAGATTTTAAAAATAGTAAAAAGTGCAGAGATTATTTCTGATGGAGTAATTTATACAAAAAACATAGCAAATTTACCTCCAAATGAATGCATACCTGCAACATTAGCAAGTTTTGCAAAAATTATATCAAAAAAGAACAAAATGAAATGCAACATAATTTCAAAAATGGAACTCAAAAAGAGGGGATTCGGTGGGATTACAGCAGTAGGGCAGGGAAGTAAAAATGAACCTAAATTAATAATTTTAGAACATATCAGAGGTCCTCAAAATGAAAAACCAATTGTATTAGTTGGCAAAGCAGTAACGTTTGACACTGGTGGTATATCATTAAAACCTGGAGACAAAATGGATGAGATGAAATTTGATAAATGTGGTGGTTGTACAGTTATCGGAATAATGAAAGTAGTATCAGAATTAAAATTGCCAATTAATGTAGTAGGAATTATTCCATCAGTTGAAAATATGCCAGGAGGAGAATCATATAGACCGGGAGACATTATAAAATTATACAATGGAAAAACAGCAGAGATTCTAAATACAGATGCAGAGGGTAGATTAATTTTAGCAGATGCATTAGCATATGGTGAAAAACATTATTCACCAAAAGCAATTATTGATTTTGCAACATTAACAGGAGCATGCATAATTGCATTAGGTACAAATGTTGCAGGAATGGTTTCAAATGACAATAAACTAACACAGAAAATTATAGAATCATCAAAAAGAACAACAGAAGATGTTTGGGAGCTTCCACTTAATGATGATTATATGGATATGATAAAATCAGATATTGCAGATATGAAAAATGTAGGAATTGGAAGAGCCGCAGGCACCATAACTGCTGCTGCATTTTTAAGAAATGCTATTGAAAAAACACCTTGGACACATGTAGATATTGCAGGTGTTGCATGGACACAAGTAGCAACAAAAGACAAACCATACAACCCAAAAGGGGCTACAGGTTTTGGAGTAAGGTTAATTGTAGATTACCTACAAAATATATAAATTCAAAAATACTTAGTTCAATATCATTATTGAAAATTAGTTTCTATGTTATTATACAAAAATCTCATCAAAATAACATGGTAGAAAAATATGACGGTTGAAAATGCAATAATGAGACTAAATGATCTTATAATGGAACGAGAACAATTAACAGAATTAATTCAAAAAGAATTGAAATACAACATAACGGAAAGTGCTAAAACAACTGTAATTGCCACAGTTGATTTTCTAAATGATGAAATAGCAACATTAAAAGATATTTTAAAAGAATTAGATTAAACTAGTAACCTCTGCTGTTTCTATCTGGTTTATCGGTATTTGGATTTCTAAAACCATGTTTATCCATCATATGATTTAGAAATCTAATATCATCTGAAAATGATTGT
Source organism: Nitrosarchaeum sp. (assembly GCA_042138315.1). Lineage (GTDB taxonomy): Archaea > Thermoproteota > Nitrososphaeria > Nitrososphaerales > Nitrosopumilaceae > Nitrosarchaeum. Next base: position 14,248 of record JBHIUL010000002.1, on the reverse strand, counting down.
CCACAAACAACACAATTAGGCATTGAAATCACAATGCAAGTCATAAATTCCATATTAAAAGATTGATTGGAAAGATAATAGAAGATGCCAGCACTGTTGCTTCCCAAGAGCTCTCGCATCTTAGTAGCACAACAGCGACGTTAGGTTTGACTTCCAAGTTCGGAATGGGGTTGGGTCGCACCCTAACGCTATGGCCGGCTTGAACAATGTTGACAGATTCTCATCTATTAACGTAACGCCCGATTTTAGATAGTTAAAAAGAGGTATAAACCGAGGTAAAAACGAATTACAATATGACGCATAGAGTTGCAGTATTAGACAAAGACCTTTGCCAGCCAAAAAAGTGTGGATTAGAGTGCATAAAGTATTGTCCAGTCAACAAATCAGGAGCAGATTGCATCATACTAAATGAAGAAAGCAAAAAAGCTCAGATAGACGAAGATGTTTGTAATGGATGTGGAATTTGTGTCAAAGTTTGTCCTTTTGATGCAATCACCATAGTGAATTTAGCGTCGGAATTAGCATCAGATAAAATTCATCAATATGGTCCAAACTCATTTCGATTATACAAGTTACCTACACCAAGAAAAGGAGAAGTCGTAGGATTGTTAGGTAGAAACGGAATGGGAAAAAGTACTGTAGTAAACATTCTTTCTGGGAACTTAAAACCAAATTTAGGAAGATATGAAAATCCACCAGAATGGGATGAAATTTTAAAGTATTACAGTGGGACGGAATTAAAATCGCATTTTGAAAAAATTAAAAATAAACAGATTCGTGCATCCATTAAACCACAACAAGTACATCATGTTGCACAAGCATTTGATGGGACTGGAAAAGAATTAATTGAAAAATATGATGAGCGTGGGGTATCAAGAGATTTAATCAAAGAACTAGGATTAGAAAACTCCATGGAGCAAAATCTTAAAGAACTTAGTGGTGGAGAGCTTCAAAGATTAGCAATTGCTGCAGTTGCATCAAAAGATACAGAATTTTATTTTTTTGATGAACCATCTTCATACAATGATGTCTTTCAAAGAAAAAGTGTAGCACGAGTAATTCAAAGTTTAGCTAAAATTGGAAAAAGTGTGATGGTTGTAGAACATGATTTGACATTGTTAGATTTTCTTAGTGATTACATCGAAGTACTTTATGGTGAACCAGCAGCATATGGAGTAGTTTCTAGTGTGCTATCAACCAAAATAGGAATTAATGTTTTCCTTGATGGGTATCTACCAACTGAGAACGTTAGATTTAGAGACAAGAAATTTTCTTTTGATGTTTCTTCTTCATCTACAGATGAATTTCAAGAAGGAAGTGAAATTATGTCATATCCAAAACTTGAGAAAAAATATGCATCATTTTCAGTTTCTGTAGAGCCAGGTAGAGTGAGAAAAGGAGAAGTGTTAGGCATAATGGGTGCAAATGCACTTGGAAAAACAACATTTATGAAAATAATTGCAGGTGTAGAAAAACCAGATTCGGGAGAAATTAATAAAAAAATAAAAATTGCATACAAACCTCAATATCTTCAAAATGACATAGATGTAGAAGTTATTGCATTATTAAACAAAGCAAATGGTGGTCCAATTGAAGGAAGTCAGGAAGAAGAACAAATACTAGATCCGTTAAAAATTAAAAAATTATACAACAAGTCAATCAAAAATCTATCAGGTGGGGAATTACAAAAAATTTCAGTTGCTTCATGTCTTTTGCAGAAAGTTGATCTTTATGCATTAGATGAGCCATCTGCATTTTTAGATGTAGAAGACAGAATAACTATTGCAAAATTTGTACAAAAATTTGTTCGATCATTTGGAAAAACAGCCATCATAATAGATCACGATATACAATTAATGGATCTCATTTCAGATTCGATGATAATTTTTGAAGGTACATCAGGATTGTCTGGACATGCAACATCACCAATGCCAAAAGCAGAAGCGATGAATAGATTCTTGAAATCATTAGATATGTCGTTTAGAAGAGACGAAAAAAGTTTGAGGCCCCGTGTAAACAAGTTAGAAAGTAGATTAGATAAAGAACAAAAAAGCTCAGGTAATTTCTATTACAAGAATTGACTCGAATGCTAAAGAGATCATTGGAAAATATACTTACATCACAAGAAAGTCAAGAACTTATTTCATCTTTTGATCAGATTGGAGATATAATCATAGTCAGAATCCCAGATTCATTACTAACAAAGAAGAAACTCATAGGAGAAACTCTTCTAAACGAGGTAAAAGTTGCAAAGAGTGTATTTTATCAAGCATCTGCAGTTGAAGGGGATTTCCGTACAAGAAATTTAGAAATACTAGCAGGTGAAGACAAGACAGAAACTGAATACAAAGAATTTGGTTGTAAATTTACAGTTGATGTAGAAAATGCATTTTTCTCACCTAGATTATCAACTGAAAGGGAAAGAATTTCAAATTTAGTTCAAGATGGAGAAGTTGTAGTGAACATGTTTGCAGGAGTAGGTATGTTTTCAATTATGATTGCAAAAAAGAAGAGATGCACTGTATATAGTATAGATATTAATCCAGTTGCAGCAAAACTTTGTGAGAAAAACATCCTATCAAATAAGATAGTGGGGAATATAATTTCAATAAATGGGGATGCATCAAATGTGATTCAAGAACAATTGGAAAATAAATCAGATAGAACTTTGATGCTACTTCCTGAAAGATCAGATGAATTCTTAGAATCTGCAATCAAGGCAACAAAAAGCGGTGGAATAATTCACTATTATTCCCACATTCATGCAGACAAAAAATCAAATGCAGGAAAACTTTCCGAAGAACATTATCTACAAGTAACGTCTGTTAAATCAGAAATTTTGGGATCAAAGATCGTTAGAGCTGTTGGCCCAAGATATTACCAAACAGTTGTAGATGTAAAGATTTCAAAATAAATCACTCATCTGATGAAATTGATGCAGATGAAGGTTTTGTTGTTGCCATTACATATCCAATCCAAGCCACTACACCAAGTATTCCACCTGCAATCATCAAAATAGATAGTTGTAATACAATAGGACTCCATTCAGATAACATTAACAGATATGCATAAAGAAAGAATGCAGTGATACACAATACAAAAATTGTAACTCCCATTCCTTTTCGTTTATCCATTGCGGTCAAGTTTGTTGTGAGTTATTTATTAGTTTGAACTAGCTTAATTCAATGGCCATAAGATATGCATCTTCACCATCACGATAATATGCATTAAGTTTTTGCCTAATAACAAATCCTAGTTTTTCATACAATCGCACAGCATCATTATTACTGCATCGTACCTCAAGATAAAATTCATCACATTTTTTTAGTTTAACACCATTTACAGATTCTTCAACAAGAGCTTTTCCAATTCCTTTTTTTCTATATTCATTAAGAACAGCAATTGATACTACATGGCCTTTTTTCACAAAACCTAGTTTTTTAAAATTAGAAAAACCATATTCGGTCTTGCACATTATGTATCCAACATGAATACCACCTATTTCTGCAACAATGAATGCTTCTGGGATTTCTGCAAGTAAGCTTTCATAGAAATAATCAGAATAGTGTTCAGGAAGAGTTTTTAGATTAATTTCCATAACAGGAATCAGATCGCTTGGTTCGGCACGACGTATATTACAGTCACCTAATTGCCTAAGAATTACTTGCATACTAGTATATTTTATAATCAATATTTAATTTTAAACCACAAAACCATTTAATGGAAAGAGTTAGCCGTAAGCATATTGAGTGACCCAGTTCAGGAAGATGTGATTTCCTTAGTTAATTCATTGTTTGATGTTAGTCAGTTTAACAGAGAAATGTATTCTTTAGAGTTTAGGATTAACGATCATGATTTTAAATCAAAATTTGAAGAGTTGGCAAGAAAATTAGAAAACATGAGCTATGTTTGCAGGATAGAACAAATGGAAGATGGTAAATACATCATAGTTCAAAAATTTACTCCAAAAAAACAGAGAAGGTGGCTAAATACTTCTTGGACACCACGAATTTTGTTTGCAATTGTTATCACTTTTGTAATGATTGATGGGTATTATCGTACTGCAGGAACAAATTCTATCATAAATATCGGTGAACCAGTAGAAATGGCAGGGATCTACACATTTGCACTTTTAGGAATTTTAGGAATTCATGAGTTAGGTCACATAATTGCAGCTAAAATTCATAAACTAAAAACAACATGGCCATTTTTCATTCCAGGATTACCAGTTATCGGGATTCCAACGTTTGGTGCATTCATTCAATCACGTGGATTAACAATTAATCGAGAAATTTTATTTGATGTAGCAATAGCAGGACCAATTGCAGGATTAGTAATTACAATAATAGTTTCAGTATATGGCGCATACACTGCACCAATATTACAAGAGGATATTGCACAAGGACTTTTTGCAGATTCAAGATTAATGGAATGGAATCAAGGAGAGCCACTACTAATGACTGCAAGTTTGGCGTTATTTGGAAAAGGTGGAACAGGTCATGAGGTAATTATGACGCCAGTACTATTTGCAGCTTGGATCGGATTTTTAATTACATTTTTGAATTTGTTACCAGCTTGGCAATTAGATGGTGGTCATATGGCAAGAACACTACTCGGTGTTAAACGTCACAAATATGCAACAATTGGAAGTATGGCAATTCTTGTTTTGTTAAATTATTGGTTAATGGCAATGTT
>JBHIUL010000002.1:0-9453 GCA_042138315.1 Nitrosarchaeum sp. | reverse complement strand
GAAATAGTCTCATATCCAAATAAACCATCAAATTCTGTTTCTCCAATGAATACAAGATTGGAATTAGAAAGATCAGCATTATCAAATTCATTAATTGAACTTCCTTCAGGCAATCCAGATTTTACTAGATTCATTATTTTTTTCTCGGCAAGAATTTTAGGAAATGGTAACGACTTTTGCTCACATAGTGTAAATAACGATGAAATAATTTTTTGAACAGATTTTGAATTATGTAAAACTACAAGTTCCATGGGTTTTTTTAAGTCAATGACACTTAGTTTTTCATTGATCGCAGTATCTTCTAATATTTTACCGTCAGAATCAATTTTTTGGTCCAAATTTTCTGCTCGAATATCCAAAACAACGTCAGTAATACCATAATTTAACCAGATTTCAGGCATAATTATTACACAATACAAACCAAAATAAATCCAGTGTAGTTAATTTAGATATGGAATTTGTAAAAGATTTTGCAACTTTTTTGCATCAAAAAGGGATTATAAAATTTGGAGACTTTACACTGGCTAGTGGTAAAAAAAGTTCATACTATGTTGATTTGAGACTTGTTCCTAGCTATCCTCATCAATTTAGGAATATGATAAAATATCTACAAAACGATATTGCAGAAAAGATAGGATTCAATAGTTTTGATTCATTAGTATCAGTTCCGACAGGTGGTTTAGTTATTGCATCAGCATTGGCAATTGAGATAGTTAAGCCATTAATCTACGTAAGAAGTAAACCAAAAGATTATGGAACTTCAAAATCAGTAGAAGGGCAAATTTATGATGGAATGAAAGTTGTGATGGTAGATGATGTTGCAACAACCGGAGGTTCCGTTGTAAATGCAATAAAATCATTAAAAGATGCAAGTATAGTAATAGAAGACGCATATGTAATCGTCAATAGAATGGAAGGGGCAGATGAAGCACTTAAAGAAGTAGGAGTGAGATTGCATTCTATTACTAATGTGATGCAGATAACACAATCATTAAATGAACAAAAACTTGTTGGAGACGACATTTTAGAAAAAGTAAGAAAGCAGATTGGCAAATAATTTTTGGCAGCTCAGACAAATGCCTTTCAATCATCATTCAGATATAACTCTGATTCTTCATTGCGGCCAGTAAATTTTGGCTGTGCTCATTTTAAAACTAATGGAAATAATATGGGCCCAAAGGGCTTCGATCCCTTGACTCCCCGGTTATGAGCCGGGTACTCTACCAAGCTGAGTTATGGGCCCTAAGCAGATGAATTTTATCTTCAGTATAAAATGTTATGAGCTTAGCAATATGCTTCATAACAACTATCAAGTAACAGATTTTGTGCAGAAATAGATTTGTCTGCAATTTGAATCAAGTTATTTGAATCAGTTGAAGTTTTTTCAAGAATGTTTCTCCAAGAGGCAGCATGACGGATATCAGCTTCGGTGTGAAGTTTGAAGTATTCAGTGGCCTTCTCGTTAGATATTCCATAAAATTTTGCCAAGCCATCAAGTTTTGTTTGGCTAATTTTTGGAATTTCTTTTTCAAAAGCATACATAGCACATGCTCCACCTTCATAGGTATTCATCAATTCAGATAATTCTAAAACAGATTTTCTAGTTTTTTCTAATCCATCATAGTGAAGTAAATCAGATTCAGAAACTCCTAATTCTCCTGCAAAGCTGACCCATGATTTTATGTGTTCAGATTCTTCTTGTTGATTATCAATTAATTCACTGATCACAGAAGTTGGAGCTTTTTCTATAATAGGAGTCATAAATGTTGGAACAGATTTTACGAGTTGAAAATATTCTTTAGAATAACCAGCTAAAGAATTGAGAGTTAATTTTCCATCAGACCACATCTGATAGAATGGGTGTTTTAACAAACTTCGTTCTTCAATCATTTCATCAATTCGTTTTATTATATTCATATCACATCCTCTCAATTAGCCAATAAAAAATCTTTGGGGTTTACAAAAGATTTTATGGACAAATTACTCATTTTTGTTGGGTTCCAGTGGTGTAGACCGGTCAAGCATACTGCCCTTTCAAGGCAGTGATCCCGGGTTCAAAATCTAACGATGAAAATCCCGGCTGGAGCACCAAGATTTAATTACTAATGAAAAAGTTTTTGGAATAGGCCCAATCTTGGACAGGAAAAATATCGAGATTAATCCTTTACTTGAAACCTATGGTAAGTATATCGATAAAATCAACCATGCATTAGATAAAGAATTATCACTATATTCAGAATCAGAATTCATTGAACCTCTAAAATACTCATTAGAGGGTGGAAAACGAATAAGACCAATTATTCTATCTTTGGCTGCTGAAAGTGTAGGAAAAATTGATGATAATACTTTAGCAGCATCATGTGCTGTGGAATTTTTACATATGGAATCGATCATCCATGATGACATAATTGATAATGAAACAATGCGAAGGCAAAAAGAGCCATTTCACATAAAATATGGATACAATACAAGTGTACTAACCGGAGATTTTGTTTTAGGATTAATTCTTGCAATTTCTTCAAGATTAGACAATGCAAGAATAACAAAAGATTTGGCAACAACTGCAATGTTAATGAGTGAAGGAGAAATGATAGAGAGTAGATTAGAAACTAGTGAAGATGTTACATTTGATGATTATCTCAAAGTAATCGAATACAAAACTGCTACTGCATTCGAAGTAGCAGCAAGAATAGGTGCAATAATTGCAAACGGTAGTGAAGAAGAAATAGAAGCATTAACAGAATATGGAAAAAATATAGGAATTGCATATCAAATAAGAGATGATTTGTTGGACTGGAAGAATGAAGATAAATTATTTAATTTACTGATCAAAAAAAGTTCTGATCCAAGAGATGTTTTCAATAAAATGGAAGATTTGTTAAAAGAATATTCTGACAAAGCTAGAACAAGCTTAAGAAAAATTGCAGAAAGTGATGCAAAAATGAATTTAAATAATCTTATAAAATTTACAACATTTAAGGCATAATACCTAAGCTAAATGTAGGAGCAGCAAATTCTACAAATTTGATAATTGGATCTGGATATACACCAAATCCTACCAAAAAGATTATGGAAAATATCATAACAGCGATTACAGATTTTGGTTCGGATACTCTTTTTTCGGTTTCTCCTTCAAAGTACATTTTTCTTGTGATCCAACCATAGTATGCTAATGATAGAGCGCTGTTTAGAACACCAGCTATTGCAAGCCATGGTGCCCACCAAAGAGAAGAACCAGCATCTAATGCACCACCAAATAACATTATTTTACTCCAGAATCCAGCTAGTGGTGGTACACCAGCTAAAGCAAATAAAGAAATCACCAATCCTAATGCGGTGATTGGCATTCGTCTACCAAGTCCTTTGAGTTTATCGATATTAGTTACTGCTAAAGTTGTAACTATCCCTGCAATTGCTATGAAAGCCATACCTTTCATTACTGCATGATTCAATATTTGATATAGAGAGCCTTGTAAACCAAGAGAGCTATAGGGTGAAACAGCAAGTCCAATTAAAATATAGCCAGCATGAGCAATACTAGAATATGCTAACATTCTTGCAAGATTTTTTTGCATGATTGCAGCAATGTTACCAATAGTCATTGTCATCACTGCAATTATACCAAGTGCTAATGTCCAATCAAGATTAAGAACAACCATTCCCAAAACGACTATTCGAATTGTTGCTGCAAATCCTGCTTTCTTTGTTCCAGCTGCAAGTAAAGTGGTAATAGTTGGTGGTGCACCTTCATAAGTATCAGGTAACCATTGATGGAAAGGTACTAGTCCCATCTTAAATCCAAATCCTGCAATAAACATTCCAACAGATAACAAAGCTAGTGGCAATAATGAAGAATCAAGAGTAGCATAACCTTGAATAACTTCACCAATGTTTGTTGAGCCGGTTAATCCATAAGATAATGAAATCCCATAAACAATGATAGCAGAAGACAATGCTCCAAACAAGAAATACTTTAGTGCAGCTTCATTTGAGCTTGGATTCTTTTTCATAAATCCAACAAGAACGTATGTCGGAATGCTCATGAGTTCCCATGCAACAAATAACATTACTAAATCAGTAGAATATGCTACTAACACCATACCAATTGTCGATAACAGAATCAAGGAATAGTAAACGGCAGGATAGTTCTTTTTTCGCATGTAGTTAAAGGAGCCAACTGTAGTGAAGATTGCAACAATCAACATTGCAATTGCAAAGAACCCACCAAACGCATCATCTACAAGAACATCTGCAGAAAATAAGGCAGATGGAAGAATGTTATCACTGATGAATTGATATGCCACATATCCAATTGATGCAATTAATGCAGCAAATGCAATTACAGCGTAAAATGAGTTTGAACCTTTTTCCTTTCTTGCTATACTAATTATCGGTAATAAGACACCCACAGTACCAAGAATCGCAATGATTACCAATGGAGTTGAAGTAATTTCTAACATCTCATCTATCTCCTATATCAACAATATCAGGACTACAAATAGTAATCCTGCTCCAAAAACAAAGAGATATGATTGGGCTACACCGGTTTGAGTTCCTTGAACTACTTTAGCACTCCAACCAACAGCTTTCTGAAATCCATTATTCATACCATATTCAATTGCTGTTTTTTCAAAGTATCTGAATATTCCTCTTGAAAGCCATAACGGAGATACAACAAAGCACCAATAGACAATTGCATTAAGATAAAATCTGTTTAGAATAACTTTATGAAGTGAAGAGAAGAAAATGTTTGAATTTACAAATTTAACAGGATCAACCCATCTACCAATATAGAATACATATCCTAATCCAGTTCCAATTGCGAAAGCTGACAATGATGCAATAAGTGCAACTGGATTAATTCCATCTAAGAATCCTGGAAGTATTGAATTTTCAATCTCATGATGTATTGAATGAATTCCAAATGATTCCTCAAGATAATCAGTGAATAATTCATGTAATCCACCTTCAAAAGATAATCCAACTATACCAATAGCAATTGTCAATACTGCAAGAATTCCATATGGTACCCACATAGATAATGATGCTTCATGAATATGATGGCCTTCTTCTTCCATTTTTTGAATATGTTTACTCTTTGGACCGTAGAAAACTAATCCCAACATTCTAGTTGTATAAAATGCAGTTATCACAGCAGTCAATACAGCAACCGCAAATATCGGAATAGCCCATTCATGTCCAGATGTATAAACAGCACCAAAGATAGAATCCTTACTCCAGAAACCAGTTGTGATGAATGGTGCACCCATTAATCCAAGTCCTGCAGCCCACATAAACGCATAAGTCTTTTTCATATTTTTACGCAAACCTCCCATATCAGTCATAAATCGTGAACCTACAACATGTAGTAATGATCCTGCAGCCATAAACAATGATGCCTTAAACATTGCATGAGATATCAAATGGAAGAAACCAGCAGTGTATCCATTAACAAATTGTTCTGATAGTCCAGCAATACCAAGTACCATCATCATATAACCAATCTGAGATCCAGTAGAATATGCAAGTACTTTTTTAATTTCAGAATTAACCATGCCTTGCAGTCCTAACAATAGTGCAGTGGTAGCACCAACTAGAAGAATTATTTCAAAGAATTGATCTGCCAAAATTCCAGCTGCACTTAGTGCAAAAACTAGTGGTGCAAGTCTCATAACTAAGAAAACACCTGCCTTAACCATTGTTGCAGCATGAATTAAAGCAGAAACAGCTGTTGGGCCAGTCATTGCTTCTAGAAGCCATTCGTTTAGTGGGAATTGTGCAGATTTACCAATAGCACCTCCAAATAACAAAACAAATGCAGGAATTAAGAGACCTTGTGCAGACATTGTTGTTGCCCAAGCTGTATCATGCATTAATTCTCTAAATCCAAATGTTCCTGCAAACAAGAATAGTAACAGCATACCTGCAATCATCATAACATCACCTACTTTTGTCATGATGAAAGCTTTCATACCAGCATGTGTTGGTGAATAATAATCTAAAAGACCAAGTACAGTTCGTCCTTCAGTACCAACATGATCTTTCTTTTTATCGCGATACCAAAAGCTGATCAATGCATAAGATGCAAGTCCTACACCTTCCCAACCAAAGAATACTTGCAACAAATTATCAGATAACACAATTAACTGCATTGAACCAATAAAGAACATCATCCAGAACCAGAATCGTGTAATTGATTTATCGCCTTTCATGTATCCTGTACTGTAAATCATAATCAGAAATGAAATCCAACCAACTACATTTGCCATTATTACGGAAAGTGGATCAGCTAATACACCGGCTTTCAGACCAATAGAATCAATCCAAGATATTTGATCATGAATTTCGTGTGCTTCTAATGCCATGGGCAACAAAGATGCTGCAGAAAGTGCACTCATCAAAGCAAAGCCAACTGCTACATATCCAGTGGAACGTTGTGATATTTTTCCAATTCCAGGCATTATCAATGCAGCAATGAAAGGAAGTATCCAAACTAACCATGCACTTGTTGCACCAATTTCAAATGGTAAACCTAGGGCTTCAGTTGCCATATCTAAACCCCCAACACCCCATTCATGTACGGAATAATTTGATTAAAGAATATGTCTGGATAAATTCCTAAAACTATTGTAAAACCTGCAAGTACCATCATTGGTGCAGTCATATACCAACTTCCTTCTTTAACATTTTCTAGATTTGTTGGAAGTTTTCCAAAGAATACACGTTTCAACATCCAAAGCATGTAAGACATTGTTAATGCAGTAGCAACAAGACCTAATCCAAATGTAACTGCTCTAACAGTAGAACCTTCTTCAACAGCAGTTTCTAATGCACCATAAAACAAAGTCCATTCACCCATAAATCCACTAGTTGGTGGTACACCCATAATTGTAAGTGCTCCAATAACAGCACATACTGCAGTTATTGGCATTTTACTAGCTAATCCACCTAATTGAGAGATGTTTCGAGTACCAACTTTAACAATTAAAATTCCGGCCATCATGAAGAGGATGCCTTTACCAAGTGCATGTGTAACATACATCATCTCAGCTCCAGACAAACCAAGTACAGACATAGAACCAATTCCAAATAGAATGTAGCCCATTTGACTAATACTAGAATATGCAAGTAATCGTTTTACATCATCTTGCATTAGTGCCATTGCTCCACCATAAATCATTGTAACAAGACCCCATATGTGGAACCAAATTGAGAGATCAGCAAATGTATTTGGTAAAAATTCTACAATTAATCTGAAAAGTCCATATGCACCAATACCAATCATCGCAGGTGACAATAATGCACTAATTGGAGTTGGTGCAGAACCGTGAACCCATGGAAGCCATATGTGAAACATGAATACTGCCAATTTGACTCCAAGTCCAATCGAAATTGCAACAGCTGAAAGCATCAGAATATCTTCTGGGATTTTTGATTCTTGAATATCTGCAAAATCAAAGCTTCCAATTGTAAGACCAATCATTAAAAATCCTAACAGTAAAACAACTGCGCCAGCATGAGTCCAAAACAAGAACATTAAACCGATTTTTCTTCTAGGACCATCACCCCAGAGAGCAACTAAAAAGAAACCAGGAATTAACATAACCTCAAAGAAAATATAAAATTCAATTAGGTTTGTAGATAAAACAGTGCCAAGCATTCCCATTGCAAATACAAGATAAAGAGCAAAGTAAAGTCCAGATTTAGCATTAACATAGTTTGAAAGAGAAGAGGATTCAACTATTGTTGAATTACCGCCAGTAGATAGAACTTGTTGTTCTTCTTCATATTGTTCATGAAATTTGTGAATCATGTATGGTTTTGAATAAAGTACCAAGATTGTACTTAACACGTAAATCATTATAGCAAATGGAGATGCTAAACCATCCAATAAGAAACCAAATTCACCAAATTGATCTGTCCAAGGATAGTGCTCTTCAGTAGTACCACTTAATGCAGCTAAAATTACTAATACAGTAGTGTAAAGCAACAATCCAAATGTGAACCACATTGCAGGGGTAGGACCAATTTTTCTTCCAATTATGTATGCAACTGGAGATAGTAGTAAAGGCAAGAAAACTGCCTGTAAAAGCGCATATTCCATTAGCCTTTCAAACTCCTAAAGTCCGCAATGTCTACATTTTGATACATACGATATGCAACAATAATTAATGAAAGTCCAACTGCAACTTCAGCTGCAGCAATTGCAATTGAAAATAATGCCAATGTTTGACCACCGCTATTTGGTATGAATCTTCCAAATGCAACTAGATTAAGATTTGCAGCATTGATAATTATTTCAACTGCAAACAACATTCGAATTGCATTTCGTTTTACAGATAAACCATAAATTCCAATGCCCAATAAGGCAATGGATACTAAAACAAAATCAATTAATTCGTTGGTCATCTTCTACATCCTCTCTTCTTGCTAAAACTAGTGCACCAGTAACTGATCCTGTTAAAATTAATGCCATTAGAATCAAAGCTGGCCAATAATATGTTAAAAAGTCTGCACCAATATTTCTAAAATCGACTGCAGGTTCATCAGTAGTTATTGATTTGATACCAGAATCCATTATAACAGAACCTAATGCAACCATGAAAATTAACATCAATGCAATACCAGCAAACTTTCTTCGTTTATCTTCAATTTTCTTGAAAATAAGTTCTCTTTTTACCAACATAACTGTGAATAAAATCAAAACTGCAATAGAGCCTACATAAACTGCTAATTGAAACATTGCAACAAATGGTGAATCTAAAAGTAAAAAGAATCCTGCAATTCCACCAAGTGTACCCATTAATGCAATAGAACCATAAATCAAAGATCTCATTTCTAATGCAGCTATTGCAGAACCAATTGTGATAACAGATAATGCAAGAAATACTGCATCAGCCATGAGTTGCACCTCTATCAGTGATTTGTATTTCAGAATCTTGTGAAACATATGGTTTTACTTGAAGTTGAGCTGGTGTATAGATCAGACCTTCTTTACTAAAGGAAGAGAGTTCATAATCATTTGTCATATACAATGCATAAAATGGACATGCATCAACACACAGTCCACAAAAAACACATTTACCATAATCAATTTGTGGCATGATAGCTTTTTTATTTTGTTTATGTTCTTCTGGAACTTTTACCATAGCTATTGCTTCAGCTACTCCTTCACAAGCAATAGAACATAATTGACAACCAGTACAATGATCATGAAATAACATATGACGACCTTTAAGACCAGCAATTCCGACACCAGTGGATGGATCAAATTGATAACCATCACCAACAAACTTTAGTTTTTCTTCAGGATAACGTAAAGTAAATCGTTTAACAGCTATGTGTTTAATTCCAGAATTTAATGCCTTGATAATACCAGTTGCAGTTCCCATTATAGCATTCCTCCAGGTCCCAAGACTCCAGCGTACAACAAACCGAGTGCTATAAAGATGT
>JBHIUL010000001.1:63861-67637 GCA_042138315.1 Nitrosarchaeum sp. | reverse complement strand
GAAGGTGGAGATTTCAGAAGACGTGAAGGTAGTGACTCTAGAAGAGAAAATAAGAATTACAGAGAGAGAGCAGATTCTAAAGGAAATAAAAATAAAAAGAGAACAAAGTTTGAAAGAAGATAATTTTGAATTTTTTTGGATAAATTCAGATGGTGAGAAAAAACTAGCCACTGAAAATTTTGTTGTGGGGAATAAAGTATACAATGAAAAATTAATTATAAAAAAAGGAGTAGAATACAGATTATGGGATCCATTTAGAAGTAAATTAGCTGCAGCAATAATGAACGGATTAGAAATATTTCCATTTAAAAATAAATCAACAGTATTGTATTTGGGCGTATCAACGGGCACAACAGTCAGTCATATTTCAGATATTGTTGGACCCACAGGAGTCGTTTTTGGTGTAGAACATGCAAGTAGAGTGGCCAGAGATTTTTTAGACAGAGTTGCATCACATAGATCAAACATAATTCCAATTTTACAAGATGCAAGAAAACCAAAAGAGTATTTTTCAGTGTTCGGAAAAGTCGATATTGTATATGTAGACATAGCACAACCAGATCAAACAAAGATCGCAATAGAAAATTGTAAAATGTATCTAAAAAAAGAAGGTTATTTCTTTTTAGTAATAAAAACACGAAGCATAGATGTTACCAAATCCCCAAATAGAATAGTGGAAGAAGAAATAGAAAAAATGAAAATCCATTTTGAAATTTTACAAGTAATAGATCTTCATCCATATGATAAAGATCATGCTATGGTAATTGCAAAATTTTTAAATTAATTTTTTATTTAATATTTTTTGTGTGGGTTTCCAACTTTTACGCACAAAAATAGGAAGAATATGATTTGTTTCATAGTAAGATTTTACAAAATGGATTGTTTTAGAGTCAGAAGGATAACCGCTTCCTAAATCATAATCTTTTCTTAGTTTTTCAATAACTCTATCTCGTGTGACCTTGGCAACAATAGACGCAGCAGAAACTACAACAAACCTACTGTCTGCATGATGATATGATTTGATTTTTTTAGTATTACATAGTTTTGAAATTTCTTTACCGAATCTTCGCGGATTGACATCACATGAATCAACGTATGCAGTGTCGGGATTTAATTTTGAAATAACTTTTGCCATGTATTTAGCTTCTAAATGATTAAGGTTGTGCTTTTTAACACTAGCGTCGATAGATTTTGGAGAAATCCGGACAACATGATAATCATCTACCAAGACAATAATTTTTTTATATAATTCCTCACGAGATTTTGGAGTAAGTTGTTTTGAATCCTTTACACCTAATGACTTTAATTTTGAAACATTGTTTATATTCAAAGAGATGCCAGCTATTACAAGAGGCCCCAACATGGATCCTCGTCCAGCATCATCCACTCCACTAATTTGCACGGATTTTGTCTTAGAACACATGTATTAAACCATTATAGGCCAAGTAAATACAGAATAGTGATTGCAAATTCCAGATGAAACATTTGAGGAAATTACAGAAGGTCAAACAAAAGTATTGGTTCCAAAAAAATCAATAACAGACAAGGTTCCACCTAAAGAACCTGCATTTTTTAATCCAAAGGCAAAGTTAAACAGAGATTATTCAATAATTGCATATGGAGCTTTTCTGAAAAAATTTACAGGTCCAAAAATATTTTTGGAAGGATTATCAGGTGTAGGAATTAGAGGATTACGGGTTGCAAATGAATTAGAAATTGATAAAGTAATCATTAATGATCTAAATCCAACTGCACTAAAATTAGCAGAATATTCAGCACAGTTAAACAATTTAAAAAATATAGAATATTCTGAAAAGGAAGTATGTAGATTTTTCAGTAATTATTCCACAGGAGGAGAAAGAGGCTCAATTATAGACATAGACCCATTTGGTTCATCATCACAATTCTTTGATTGTGGGATAAGAGCAACTATGCATGGTGGAATTCTATCCACCACAGCCACAGATCTTCAAGTATTAAATGGACTTTATCAAAGTGCATGTAAGAGAAAATACGGTGGAGTTCCAATACGAGTCGAATATGGGAATGAGATGGCAATTCGATTAATTTTAGGATGTCTCAGAATGGTTGCAGGAAGAATTGGAGTAGAAATCATTCCGCTGTTTGCAGAAAGCAATATGCATTATT
This sequence comes from Nitrosarchaeum sp., assembly GCA_042138315.1. Lineage (GTDB taxonomy): Archaea > Thermoproteota > Nitrososphaeria > Nitrososphaerales > Nitrosopumilaceae > Nitrosarchaeum. The sequence goes on along the minus strand of JBHIUL010000001.1, from coordinate 65,489 downwards.
ACAGAACATATGTACGAGTCCTTATTAGACAAGATCAAAAAGAAAATATCGGATATATTTTACATTGTAAAACCTGTGGTCATAGAAAAATAGTATCTGAACAAAGTAATGAGTGTGAATTGTGTAAATCAAAAATAAGTGTTGCAGGACCATTATGGATTGATAAGATTTTTGACAAAGAATTTGTAGAAGATATGATTTTAAAAATACCAGAGGTAACAGTAGACAAGGTATGCGAAAAAGCACTACAAAAATGTCTTGCAGAATCGGAAATGCCTGGAATTTATTTCACACTTGATGAGATTGCATCAAAAATGAAATCATCTCCGCCAAAATTAGAAGACGCAATTAAAAACTTACAAAAAAATGGATATTTAGCTAGTACCACATCATTTTGTCCCACTGGATTCAGAACAAATGCCAACATAAATGAAATAATTAGTATTTTCAGATCAACCAGTAAATCCTAAACAAACACAATACAATTCACTACTTTGTTTTCTGCTCGCTTCAGGTTTTGTAAGATTTATTCTTGCAAATTTTTTCTTGATAAAATCCTTAAATTCCATAGAATACTCTCCATCAAAAATCTTAAAAATTGCATTTCCTTTATGCAATAGAACCTTATCCATTATTTTTGAGCATTCGTAGTTTAATGAAATTTGTATTGCATGATCAACAGACCAGTTTCCAGTGACTTGCGGTGAAAGATCACATATAACAGCATTAACTTTTCTCTCAAAATAAGATAAGATTTCATCAACCACAAATTCATTTTCAATGTTTTCTCTAAGAATATGAGCCCCAGGAATTTCTTCTACGTATGATGTATCAATGCCCATAACCTTACCTTTGTTACCAGCCAATTTAACTGCCATTTGAGTCCAACCACCAGGTGCACATCCCAAATCAAGAACATAAAATCCAGGTCCAATAATACGATAAGATTGGTTTAATTGTTTGAGTTTGTATGCTGCTCTACTTCGAAATCCTTGTTCGTGAGCTAATTTTCTATATTGATCTCGTCGTGCATCTATGAGTTTCATTTGGCCTTCGCGGGTTTTTTCATGTCAGCAAGCACCCAGTCTTCAATAAATTGACAATTACGAGGACTGATTTCTCCTTCAAGTGAACATTTTTGTTCCACAGGGCAAACAAGACAAGGGGCATTCTCAATTGATAGAGTGCTGATTGGTGTTTTCTTTAAAATTAATTTATACGTCCAACGACCTTTATCAAGAATTTTTTCTCTGTAGATAGTTCCCATTCTTTCTAGTTTTAATGCAAGTCTAGAACCATCTCTACTTGTAAGTTTAAGTTTTTTCCATAACTCACTTTGAAACATTCCATTAGATTCTCGTTCAGCTAAAACATCACAAATTTTGTTGGTTAGTCTTTCCATGTCAACTTTTTCAATTTGAAAATTCTCAATTTCTTCATCAGTAAGTTGTTCTTCTAATTCTTCCTCTAATGTTTTTTCAGCTTCTTTTTTAATTTCTTCTAGCTCTTTCTTAGTTAGTTTTTTTGGTTTAGGTAATGCTTCTTTTTTTGCTGGTTTCTTTTCTTTGGAAGGTGCTTCTTTTTTTGCTGGTTTCTTTTCTTTGGAAGGTGCTTCTTTTTTTGCTGGT
>JBHIUL010000001.1:54362-63761 GCA_042138315.1 Nitrosarchaeum sp. | reverse complement strand
TTTGGAAGGTGCTTCTTTTTTTGCTGGTTTCTTTTCTTTGGAAGGTGCTTCTTTTACTGGATCTTCAGACATTGGAACTTTCTTCTTTGCCATCAAATCACCTTAATTTTTAATATAACTCCTAATCATACAGTATGTCATTCCTATTTAATAGTAAATTTTTCACTTGTGGCTATACTACTCTTTTGGTTTTGATCGGTCATTTTCACGACTAATTCATACTGACCGGGAATGTCTATAATTTCAGAAAATGTATCATCGGTTGGCAAAATAGCATTATTTGAAACAAAACATTGTTGGAAATAGCCATTTTGTGCAATTACATTGTTTTTTCCAGAATTAATTGTAACATAAAGATCGCCACAATCAAAAAAAGGATCATCAATTTTTACTTTAATTTCAATTGGGGTTGAAATTGGATATTGTTTTTCTAATCCAATTATTTGAATTGAATTATCATGAGATTTAGTATTATCTGAGCCAATACGCCACATATTTAATTCACGATCTGGTGATTGAAGAACATCAGCCATAACTATAGAACCAAAAGCAATTGAAAGTACAACAGGCAAAACAAATACAACAGATACTAATCTAGTTACCATTTCGTTTTTTCACATGGGATTCCCTTATATCTATTTAGCAAAATTTCAACACTCGTTATGAATTTGACGAATGAGTTAAATCGGAGCCGACTAAATATTGCTAGATGCGACTACGAAAATTTAGAGTTAGAGCATATAGATGCATTCATGATTCTGGTGAAATCACAGTTGGAGATTTGGCAGCTTTTGTTGGAAGAAATGAAAGTGGTAAGACAACAATTCTACAAGCATTGACTTTATTAAATAAAGATGAAAGAATTTCAGAATTAGATCTTTGTGATGAATTATCGGAAGAGCTTAAAGGAGAAATTAGATTAGCGGAAGGAGAATTTGAATTAAGTCTAAATGAAATTAGATTAATCAAACAATTATTTCCAGGTTTGCCTGAAATGAAAAAAATAAAATTATTCAGAACTAATAAAAAACCAAAAGTGCAATACGAATTTGAAGGTATTCAAATTAGTGAAGAGAAAAATAAAGAATTGAATTCTTGGGAAAATTTTTCAAAGCAAATATTAAATTTTTTAGATACGATACCAAATCACCTTAGAATTCAAATTGATACAAAGTTTTTTGAAGATACACCTCCAAAAAATCAAGAGATGTTTGATAGTGGAATGGCCGAATTTAGTAATCACTTTCACGTTTTAGCAATACAAGAACCAAAAGTTATTGAAGAGTGGGAAAAAATCTACAACAGTCCTGAAAATCAATTTTCACAACTTCTCAGTGGAGAAAGTGAAAGATCTGCATTAGAAAATTTTATTGCATCAGAAATACATCCAAGATTCGTATATTTTTCAGATTATAAAAAAATCTATGGCAACATCAATCTAAATGAATATCTTAGAGAAGAAAAAGGTGAAAGAGCAAGCTCCATAGAGTTTGTAGAAGAATTTGATAAGGCAGAAACAGTAAGAAATCTTTTCTATTTAGCGGAATTAGACATCAAGGCATTAGATGAAGTCAAAGAAACACCATCAAGATGTATCAAAATTCTCAATACTGCAAGTAATTTACTAACTAAGAAATTGAATCCAGCATGGAAAGGTGATCCAATTCATGTTGATTTGAGATACAATCCAGGAAATATTATGAGTGTTGTAATTTCAGATGTTCATCGAGACGGGACAGTAACCAATACAGGTTTACTAAATAGAAGAGCTGAAGGATTCAAATGGACATTTTCTTTTATTGTAAACTTTGCAGCAGAAACACACAGGGCTGAATTAAAAGAAGCAATACTACTTCTTGATGAACCAGCAAGAAACCTGCATCCAACACAACAAAGAGGAATATCAGATTTATTGAAAGGCTTAGCAGGTTCAAATCAAGTATTGTACGCTACTCATTCACCATTCATGATTTTTGATTATACACCTGGAAATTTACTAGTGGTAGAATTGGATAAAAGAAAACATCTAAGTAAAATTTTTTATGATTATTGGAATGCAGATGATAAAACTTTAACTCCCATACTATATGGTTTATCAAGAGGATTAGTTGAATCTATTGTAGACAGGGAGATTGGAACTAATTCAAGACCTGTAATTATTGTAGAGACAATGTCTGATGCGATGTATCTAAATGCTTTTGATAAATTTTTACAAGATCCAAATATTTCAATGAATCCATTAAACGTAGTTGCAGCATATAATAAAAATTCAGTATTACCTTTAGCAATTTTTTACAGAAATCACGGATATAGAACATTTATTTTATTAGATAATTCAGAAGAATCCAAACAAATTTCAGCTCAGTTAGTATCAAATGAATTTTCACCAATCCAAACAATATTTTTTGAGAGAGAGGGAAAGAATTTAGAATCAATTGAAGATTATATTGTTCTAGAAGACTATCTTCATGCAGTCAATCAAACCTATGAAATTAGATTAAGAAAAGAAGGATATTCGAATCTCACAGCTCAAGAGGTCACATTAAGAGAAAAGAAGGGAGTTTTAGATAATTTGAAAAAAATTTGGGAAGAACATAGAGAAGATGATTGGGGTCAATTTGATAATGAAGAAATTACAAGATACATTTGTGAAAAAATTACACTGGAAGAAACAGAATTCTTATCAGATAAAACCAAAGATCAATTTAGATCATTATACAGATTAATTGCTGAAAGAATAAGACAATACCAAAATGTAGTTACAAAGTCAGATTTAACTAAATTTCAAAGAACCAGAATTTAAGATTAAAGAAGTTTACGGATGAAAAGCACTCTAATAACAAATACAAAAGTAATAAAATAGACTTTAGGTTTAATTTAGAGATGAAGTGGTTTGAGCGTATGAACGAATCCTCTACTAGAGGAATTTTCCTTTCCCTAGCCTTGATATGTTTAACAATAGCAATAATAATTCCAATCAATGTATACGCAGCAGAAATTGATGCAAATAGCTTTTCATTTGAAGATACAACAATTATTGAATTTACAAATAATGGAAAAGTAGATGTAAAGTCATTTAGAATTTGGTTAGGTAGTGATAATAATTTCAAATCATTTAAAACAGAGAGCAATTGGGTTGGTGAAAAAACACCTCAAGGAGTGATAGTTTTCACATCATCAGAATCAATCAAACCTGGTGAGTCTATAAAAATTGGAGTCAAAACAGACAAAACAAACACAGGAATAAACTGGAAAGCACTTGACAAAAACGACAAACAAATTGAAATCGGAAAAAACATTCCAGGTGAATTACCAAAACCTACAATTACAGAAATTCCAACAAAAGAAAATTCGGGCAATGGAATTACAGATAATTCATCATTTAGGATAATTCCAGAAAAACCAAGTGTTGGATCAACAATCAGGGTTACTGGTAACAGTTTTGGAGCATCTCAACAATTTGACATTTTCATAAATACAGATAAGATTGGTACTTTTCAGACCGACGGAGATGGAAATTTTATTACAACAGTAACAATTCCAAAAAATCAAAATGCAGACAGAGTTGATTTTTTCATTAAAGATAAAACAGGAAATGAAAAGAAACTAAGTATAAGATTAGGTGAAATAGAAAACAGAATACCAGAAACAGATAATGTAAAGCTTTCAATTAGTGGAATTCCCAAAGTAATGCATAGAGGAGACACAATAATTGCTACAGGTACAGCACAACCCAATAGTGGAGTTACTATAACAATCAAAAACACAGAGGATGTGATTATCAATACCAGGACAGCAAAAGTAGATGCAAAGGGAAATTGGAAAATGGAACCAATCATAGTACCAGGTGATGCAATGTTTGGAATATACAATGCTGTGATTTCTGACGGTAGAGAAGAAATTACAACATCATGGAATGTGCAGACAGCTAAAACAATTCTTATCGCACCAACAGTTTTGAAATTCAATCCAGGAGAAACAATGAAATTTAATGGTACTGCACTCCCAAATAAAGAACTGGAGTTGATTTTAGAAGATCCTATAGGAACTGAAAGAGCTTCAGACACAATTATGGTTGACGAATCAGGAATTGTTCAATTTGAATTTCCAACAAAAATTAATGTTGAAAAAGAAGGCACATGGACATTGATAGCTACTCAAGATGGCAAAACTGAATTAATATACGTTGGATTAGGACAACTTCCTTCAATACCAATTAACGTAAGATTCGATAAATTAAATTATAAAACTACAGAAACTGCAATGATATCATTATCTGGAAAACCAGGCGACAAAATAAGTTTAACAGTAATTGATCCATCAGACAAACAAAAAATATTTTCAGATGGTAAAAATGAAATTTTCATCACATTACCACAAGATGGAAGAAAAACATATGGTTTGGAATTAAGTGGTTATGCATCAGGGGTATACACAGCAATTATCAAAACAGGGGCAGCTCAAAGTTCTGAAATATTTACAGTCGGACTACAAACAGGTTCAGGAGACATTAAAGTCAGCACCACAAAAGTAGATTATCGAGCAGGTGAATCTATTTTAATTTTGGGAAACACAAATCCTAATTCATTTCTAACGATAGAATTATTCGATCCAGATGGAAAGTTAATAAAAACAAAAGAGACGTTTTCAGATAAAAATGGAAAAATTTCAAACAATGCTTTAAGAGTACCGTCTACAGCAAAAATAGGTACGTGGGCAATTAATGTAAAAAGTGGCGCAAATTTTGATAAAGTCAAATTTGAAGTAATAGCGGCAAAATCAGATGGATTAGTAGTTAGTGTAAGCAACGGTATAGAAATTCCAGGCTTTGGAAAAAGCATAGATATCAAAGTGATAAATGCGGCTCAAAAAGTACAAATGTTGATTATAAATTCAGAAGGAAAAACAATAGAAACATTATCAGTTACTGCGTCTGCTAAAGGAGAAATTAAACAACCGTGGTTTATTCCTAAAGGAACAGTACCAGGAACATACACTATCAAAGTAACAGATGCAAAAAACACTGCCGAATCAACTTTCATTATAAAATAATTTCAAACAATTTTATTCCACCTGTTTTAAATTTAATATATGAATCTTAAAGAGAAAATCCTAGAAGTTCCAAATTTTCCTAAAAAAGGAATACTATTTCGAGATTTCAGTCCAATATTAAAAGATCCATCAGCATTATCATTTGTTGCAGATGAATTTACAAAACATTTCCATCCAAAAGATATCGATTTGTTTGCAGGTATAGAGGCTAGAGGATTTTTACTAGCTTCTGTATTAGCTACTAGATACAATAAAGGAATTATCATGATTAGAAAAGCAGGAAAATTACCTGGAAAAACCACCAAATTATCATACAAAATTGAATATGGTCAAGATACAATTGAAATTCAAAAAGACATAATCAGTAAAGGACAAAAGATTCTGATTTGTGACGATTTACTTGCCACAGGAGGAACTGCAAAAGCATCTGCAAAACTAATAGAAAAAGTTGGAGGTAAAATTACAGGATTTGCATTCATAATAGAATTAACTGAACTAAATGGCATGAGGGAAATTAATCAATATAATTGTAAATCGCTAGTGAGATATTAATGGAAAAAGATGTAGAGATTGGAATTTTTGGTGGAACTGGAATTTATGATTCTGGGATTCTTGAAAATGCACAAGAAATTACAATAGATACACCATTTGGAAAGCCATCAGATTCAATTACTATTGGAATTTTCAAAGGAAGAAAGATTGCATTTTTACCAAGACATGGAAAAAAGCACACAATTCCACCACATATGATAAACTACAAAGCCAATATTTGGGCATTTAAAGAATTAGGTATTACAAGAATAATTGCACCATCTGCAGTCGGAAGTTTAAAAGAAGAGATAGAGCCAGGACATTTTGCATTACCAACACAGTTTCTAGATTTTACTAAATCAAGAAAGGGTTCATTTTCAGATAATGGAAGAGTAATTCATATTTCTGTAGCTGAACCATTTTGTCCAGAATTACAAACATCAATTCTAAAAGTTGTAAAGGATCAAAATCACCACATCCATAATAATTGCACATATGTCTGCATAGAGGGTCCAAGATTTTCTACCAAAGCAGAATCAAAATTTTACAGAAGTACAGGTGCAGATATAATCGGAATGACATTAGTTCCAGAATGCCAACTTGCAAGAGAAGCTCAAATGTGCTATGCATCAATTTCAACAGTAACAGATTATGATGTATGGGCAGAAAAACCAGTTACTGCAAAAGAGGTGCTAGAAACATTATCAAAAAATGTTGAGAGGACAAAAAAGGTATTAACAGATTTAATTAATCAAATTCCAAAAACAAGAAATTGTTCATGTGCAAAGGCTTTAGAAGAAGCAGAATTTTAATCATCAACAAAGGATTCTCTTTTCAATCCTTCTGGCAAAGTAAGATCACCCTGAAGAAGACTATATTGTAATGAATCAATTACTTCATCAATATTGTAACCCAATTTCTCTAGTTCTTTTTCAGTTACTTTAGAAATTTTTGCACCTATATTTTGACCACCAATTCGTCCAAATGCTATTGCATTAAATCTAAAAGAGTGATCATCGATGGTAAAAGTGCCTGTGATTTTTGCAGCCATCTGGCTTCCATGGACATTATTGATGTGAACTTTGAGATTCATCAAATTAAATTTCTACAGCCTTGTTAACATTATCATCGATTAAAAAGCTCCAGTGTTTGTCATCTTCAACTTTGAAATTTTTTACTTTAAGTGAGATAATTTTTTCATCTAAGCATTCATGTTTGATTTCGGAATTTTCTTTTAGTCGAACTAATTTCCATTTGTATTTTCCTTGTTGTAATTTACACACAGTTACACCCCATTTTGCATCTGCATCAATTTTTGGCATCCCTACTAAATCTGCCAATTCTTCTATTCCAAGCTGTTTTTCCTCACAAAATCGTTTTTTACAAACACCACACCGCCAAACATCAACGGAGCCGATGGTTCTCTCATCTATGTTGATATTAACTACACCAAAATACACTGGTTGATGTTTACATGATTCAGTATCAATACTCAATGTTGTTCACCAAACACTAGTATTATTTAGTTCTTGCATCATCATAGGGTTTTTCGAGAATTACTCCTATATTGTCTACAACTTTATTCCGTTTAAATTCAATATGTTCTCGTTCGCATAATTTTCTATACATGTTTACAGCAGTAAATCGAGGATGCATTGCTTCGAATTCAGTTTCAGAAATATCAATGAAAGCACCCAAGGTCATAAGGGATTTAGCAGTATCCAAAGCAGTGTCATTTGAAATCTTTAATTTTTCTGCAATTGTGTTAGGTGTCATTTTTCCATAACATGTAACTAAAAGAAAGACTTTAGCTTGTAGTGGATCTAATTTAATCTCTGAAATTAGATCTTTTTCAACTCTAGATACTTCCATTATTTTCAAAAGATAACATAATCAAATAAAGTGTTATTATTAATTACGTTTGACTAGTAATTTCTTAGATATTTTAAGTGAAAATCCCATTGCAATGAAATGGATTATAGCGCCTATTATTGCAGCCTGAATCAAATTATCAAAAATCACCCAAACTACCAGAAAAGAGACAAGTGATGGAACAGTAACAATTACTGCAATAATAGACCCTTTCAAAATAATATCCTTCATAGTAAGTTTATTCACTTTGTTATCATGAGACAATAAAGAAAATTTCAAAATTGGTAATAAAAACTGATTATATACAATCATAGTAAAAAGCAGTTTACTTTAAGTAATATGCTAGTATGAATATTCATATGAATAAAACAATATTTGTATTTTCATTATTTTCAATTATGTTATTATCTATACCAGCTGTTGTTTTGGGTCAAACAGGAGTTAATGTAGAAGCGGAAACAAAAACAGAAATTAAAATAAACACAGGCAAAGGCAATGAAACAAAATCAAATTCACCAGAAACAAAATCCAATGAAGAAATGAATGGAAACAATACCAATCAAAATTCTCAAGAAAAATCAACTGTTAAATCTGAATCATCATCTAAATCTGAATCCAAAATGGAATCGCCTGTTGGTGATGTATTAATTACTTCCAAAGAAAATAGAAAGATTTTGGTAGGATTACCAGACAAATATCCAATGCCATCTGTCAGTGCAAAGAATTCGGTTTCACTTCAAACCAATCAACATCTATACAAACCAGGAGACAACGTACATGTACAAGGATCTTTATGGACTGAACTTTTAGCCAGTTTAAGCGATACAAATTTAATTACAATCAAAGTATTTGACAACAAAAAATCTGTAATTTATGAAGCAAATTCACAAATATCTGCAAAAGGAAATTACTCAACAGAATTCACCTTACCTCAAGACGCTCCTAATGGTTCTTACACCATAACATCCAACATAGAATTAGATGAGAATGTGTCAAAATTAATTGAATTAAAAGGAAGTACAAATATTGGAGCAACTACCAAAATAGCAGTTGTATCTCCATCTGTTTTTAAGATCAATGTAGAAAATCATGGAGACTATGATGTCAAAGTATCTACAAACTCCACAGTAAATTCTGTAGTGTTTAAAGGTGATGAGAAACGGGTATCTGTAACAGTACAAGGTGAATCAGGTACGCGTGGAGTAAGTCACATTACAATACCCAAATCACTTGTTAGTGGAGAAATGAAAGTCATGATAGATGGTAAAGCAGTAGAGAATGAGCATTTGATTACAACTGTAAATACTGAAACCACAACCGAAATTGAAGTAAATTATAGCCATAGTGTACATACAATTGATGTAATAGGAACAAACGCAGTACCCGAATTTGGAACAATCGCAGCACTTATTCTCATTACAATGATATCGGTAACTATTGTGATTAGTACAAAAAGTAGAATGCGCATAATTCAATAATATTGTTTTAATTTTAGCATATTTCCAAAGATACTTTATATTTGGTCAAAGTCAAATTGAACTACTTGGCAAGTTACAAGGGAACATATTCAAATGAACAATCATTAAATTTTGCAATTCCAATTATGGTGATTTTGTTTCTAGGAATTATCTACATAATGACACAAAGATCAGGTGCAGGATTTGTTAGTTTTATTTTAATTGGGGCTGCAGCAATTACAATGTTTTATTGGATTCATGTTTTAAAGAAAATGACCAAAGATCAAAAGCCAACATACAACATTAGAGAACAAGAAACAAAAAATTGGGTCTATGATCTTATCAAAGGAGAAGGAGACTTTGTCTTCGTATCAGAAGTTCCAGGACCAGAAGACAGAATTGCAGTCAGGTTAATCGATGGTATTTTGTACATAAGAGGTTCTGCAGGTTTTTCAAAAGAAGTTCCAATAGAAGGTTCAAATGAAAT
>JBHIUL010000001.1:41305-54262 GCA_042138315.1 Nitrosarchaeum sp. | reverse complement strand
TAAGAGGTTCTGCAGGTTTTTCAAAAGAAGTTCCAATAGAAGGTTCAAATGAAATGCAAATTAGTGATTTCAAATATAGAAACGGCGTATTAACACTTAGAATAAAATAACTACAAGCTTTTTGCGAGTTCTAATTTTTGTGGTAAATATTTATCAGTGATGTTGGTAAGACCGTATTTTGAAAATGCTTCCAGTTCAGCCTTTCGTTTTATTTTAAGAAATACATCTAATTCTTTTTTCCATATACCTTCTTGATATCTAGGATCATTTTGTAGATCATAACATCGTTTAATGTCAGATTCTGTCATAGGAATTGTTGGAAGTTTAAATTTTTCAATATCAGTAGCCCAAACTCCTACCCATTTTGCATCAGGAACTGTTAGCTCTCTTAAATGTGCAGCATTTGCAGACCCAGATTTTATCACCATTGCAATATGTTCTCCATACACATCACCATCTGTAAGAACAATTACAGGTAATCCCATTTCATCATGTAATCTTTTTAGTAAAGTTCTAGTTGAGCGAGGAGCTTGTCCACCAGTGTTAATTATTATAGATTTGAATTTTTTATCAACTTGTTCTTCTACAAATCTTGTAAATAATCCACCTTTTTCAATAGCAATTACAATCTCAGCACTTGTATCCATAAGATCTGCAGTAGTCAAGCTAGGACCTATTGCATAACCATCAGGATGATTAGAAAGATTCATCTTTTTACCCTCATAACCGGGAATAGTATATTCAATATTCAAATCTCCAAAAATTGAACTTCTTTCTTCTGGAAAAATATGAAAATCTTCACGGGGTTTTGATAATACAGCCTCTAAATCCACAATAATATTATCAGATTCAGATTGGTCCTCAAATTCAATTTCGAATGCTTGAGAAGAATAATAAACGTCTCTTAATGTGGATGATTTTTTTTCATGTGTTAATCTATTTGCAAAAAATGCCAACCACATTAATTGTGTAAATGATCTTAATTGAGAAGAGTTTCTTGAGCTTCTAAGTGCAGCAGAGTTTCCTAAAATATATTGTCTGAGTTTTTTGTCATAAACAATATTGCTAACAGATCTACTAGGAATGGAGAATTTGGGAAATTGTCCAGCATCTAAATCTCCGTAGACTTTAGCACCGTGATCCTTTAGTGCATCTATGATGTTTTGCTGTTTTTCATTTGCTTTTTGTTTGCGTTCTTTAGCTTTTGTCGTCAACAGTTATCTCCTCTTCTAATAATTTCTTATAATTTGGTTCTTTAGTCTTTCCAGCAAGCTCTGTAGAAAATTGTGCAATTAATGGTAAATATTTTGCATATAGATTTGCCCTCTTTTTTGCCATTTCAGCTTGACCTCGTTTAGACATATACGCTGCAAGTTTGCGGGACAAAAATTGAAGCCCTAATCTTAATTCACGTTCTATTTCTGGCCTATCAGCTACATTTTCTTTTCCAACTGTCTTGTAAGGTATTCTAGTAGAACAGATGTGAGATACTATTACAAATGGAGGTTCGCCTTTGACCTTATACCTAGTCCAATCAGTATCATGGACTACTTTTAGAACTACATCACTTCCTTCATCATAAAGTAGTGGAATTCTATTTGCATATCGGTAAACATGAGGTCCGCCTGGACGTATTTCGCCACCATAAGCAATACCCATCTCTACAACAAAGGGAAATCCAGAATAGGCTGAAGCCGGACGTTGTATTACTGCACAAAAATCAGGTTTAAAGAATGTCTTTATTCCTTTTTCAAGTGGTCCTTCACCAAGTGGGGCTAAACAGCTTGGATCAGGTGAAAGAAAATCTTCAAATTTTTGTAGTGAATCGCTTAGTTTTACTAATTCTTCATTTGTCATAGAACCCATTCGTTTTTCTGGTTTGAATCCTGCAAATTCTGCAAACTTGACAGCTGTTGAAGGACCAATTCGCTGGAATCTTTTTGTCAAAAATGCAGTTAATGTTTCTCCTTGAACAGTACCAGTCAATTGTTTATAGTATGGATTTTCAGGATCCATATCTACAGATTTAGATTGTGAGTCACCAAAATCCCAATAGTATAATTTTTTATTTGGTACATCAATATCTTCAATTCTTATTTTATTTAGTTTATCAAAATCTAGTTCAAGAAAAGACATTAAAGAAATTACAACTCTTACAGGTCTAGAAAGAGTCTTCCAACGTTTTTTAGCTTTATCCATTATTCCAGCAAATGCAAGATTTTTTTTTGTCAATCCTAAATCTTTTCTAACTTTTTCAATCATAGCATCATCAATATTTGGAATTTCGAATTGTGATTCAACCATCATACGTCTAATTGTTTCAACATCAATACCATGTGCATGAGGTCGAATTATTGTTGGGGCAGGTGGCATTTCATTTACAATTTTAGAATAATGGAATTTTTCTCCTTTAGGATCATCGAAAGTTATTGTTGCATAAGGAGTGATCAAAGATGTTTCATAAACATAGTCTTTGATTTTTGCACCTGCTTTTGAATAGTCGCCTTCTAAACAAATACTAACAGAAAGGCCTCGCTTTTTTACTTCTTTGGTGTTGTGGTTTATGATCACCGGCTTATTTTTTTGAATGTCTAATAACAATTCAAATTCATCTTGAATTTTTCCATCAGTGGAGCTCTTAACATAAACAGGTTTGTTAGTAGTAATTTGGCCATATAGAATTGCCATGGTTGCTCCAAGGCCAAACATGCCACGTGCCTGTTTTAATCCAAATTTAGAACCATAAAGTACAGTTCCAAATGCCAATGGGACATGTTTTGATTCAATTCCAGGCCCGTTATCTTTAACAGTTAAAATGTATGGTTTTGGATCTGGTTTGTCTGGATCAACTGCCTTGATTGACATATGAACATCTGGAAAAATTCCTTTCTGATCACATGCATCAAGTGAGTTTTCCACAAATTCTCGAACTGCAGTATATAATGATCTAGTCGGATTACTAAAACCAGCTAAATCCCTATTTCTATAAAAAAACTCACTAGGTGAGATTTGATTAAATTTTTCTTTAATAGAAGACATCTTGATTTTCCCACAATTGCATTTTTTCTTGTTTATTTTTTCGGTTAGCTGCTTCTAGTTTGTTGTAAACAGATCCGTGTATACTTCCATTCGATATTGAAGATATTGCATCTACAACTAACTTTAGTTTACTAGTATCACCAATTATTGAAACAGTTTTTCCATAAACAGAAATATGAGTTCCAGTTAAATTTTCCATATTTTTTCTTGCCTTACCGCCTTCTCCTATAATTCTCCCTTTTATCCTTTCAATATTTGCGTTTGATTTTCCTGCAAATTCTCTCAAATCGATCACATGTAATGCATTTTCACCCTTTAGTAAATTCATTGCGTTGTCAGGAGAAAATCCTCTACCGATCGCAGTAACAATTTCCATAGCTTTGAAAGGTTGAATGCTCTCAATATCACCATTAGATTTGATAAAAACTTCCCCAGTTTCACCATCAATATCTAAAGATACATGGCAAAGTTGTTCAATCTTAGATTTTATATTTCCAGATTTACCAATTAATACAGCTATTCGATCATTTGGAATTCGTAGTATTTTTTCAAAGCTCATTGTATAATATCCTCAAATATTTTAGTTGGGTCTTCAACAGAAATTCCTCTCTTAGAAAAGAATCTAGTGATATTATTAATATCTCTTTTAAGAAATTCTTGAGCATTAGGGTGTCTTAGATCAACTGCAGAACCAAGATCAAAAAGAACTAAGCCTTTCGGAGTTTTAAAAATATTATATTCAGAGTAATCCCCATGAACCAATTGAGCTTTTTGATAAAGCCTTGTAATTATAGAGATTGATTGACGATAATCATTTTCATCGACTTCTGAATCGAGTAAGATTTTTGCAGGTATTCCATTTTCGCCAACAAAGTCCAAAGCAAGTACATTATTTGTCAAATAGAGAGGTCTAGGCACAGGTATTCCACATTTATAACATTGAGAAAGATTCTTGTGTTCTTTTTTTGCCCACAAATAAATAAGATTTTTTGTTCCCTTTTTCAATTTTGAAAATCGTGGATCTCCTGTTATGTATTGCTCACGTTTTTTAAAATTAGAAGTACTTATCAAATAAATTTTCAATGCAACATCATTATTTTTTTCATCAACTGCCCAAAATAAAACAGATTCTTTTCCTGCACTTACAGGACCATTGACGTATGCAATTATATGATCTTTTATCATCTTATAAAGTGTCATTACAGTAGGTTTGTCTAAAACTTCATTGATTACCTTACCCTTTTTGAATCCATCATCTAGTCCTCCTTTTTTAGATTTAAAAATTAATTTATGATCAATTTTTGATTCTAATTTTCTACTCAAGTCATCATAAAGTAAATCATCAGACATTAAATCATCAGATTTCATATCATTTGTCAATGAATATAATTGCCGATACTAGATAAAAGAGATTTCTTTTATCATGTTTATGATTCAAAATAGATATTTTCATTTAATCAAGCCACGTCATTTGTAAATTAACACATTACATTTTAAAAACAATCAAAAAAGGTATTCCAGAAATCTTTTTCACTCCATGTTCAGAGCCAATTCCAAGTTCTAATGAAAGTGAAATTGTATTTTTTCCAACCATATTAATAATTGATGAAGTTTCAAGTAATTTTTTAGCTTCATCTTTTTCAATTATCTGATTACCATAATAGCTCTTACTTATTGTAATATTCAATTCATCTTGAATAATATTTTGTCCAAGAAGATCTGCATCACATATATTCAACATTAAATTTTTTTGATATTCAGTAACTTTAACTGAGAATTGCATTATGCATATTTACCTTTTAGAGTAGATTTTGCACCACAGGCTTCACAAATTAAAAAGGAGATTCGATTTTCTTTTAAAATCTTCGTATCTGGACTTTTACATGTATGACATTCCAAATAGTCTTTTACATAAATTTGGAATAAACGAGTAAAATCATCAGGAGCTCGTCTTCCAACAAACATTGCTTTATCACCTGAACGCTCTGCCGGAACTGCAAATTCTTTAGAAAGGTATTGTAGAACTTTATCAGGATCACGACGAAGAACTTTTGGAAACTCTGAGAAATTACGTAAGAATGTTTTTTGACCTTCCCACATAACATCAACAACAGGAAGTTCAAATCTAGTAGTAGTTACTTTTTTAGTATCGCCTAGCTTATCCTGAATTCTCTTAAGTAGGGTTTCATAATCTGACTTAGTCACTGAGAAATCATGTATACTGTACCCTATATTGGTTTTTGAAAAAGAGAATCTGTGGATTTTGTAGGCCTACATCTTTCCTATTCGGAAGACATTAGTTCCACATTTAGGACATGTGCCTTTTACAGCAGGGCGTCCATTTTTTAATTTAGTTTCTTTGGGATCTTTGACTTCCCTTTTAGCTCTGCATTTTACGCAATATGCTTCTACCATTCTAGAATTTCTCGTACTTGGTGGTATTTAGGAAGAGCCTGTGAAAAATATTTAACTATAGACTAGATGTGTGTAATTTTTCCATATGTGAAAAATGAAGTATTATCAAAAATACCAGTAAAAATTGTAATTTTTTTAATATTTATTATAAGAATTGTATCAGTATTTGTTATTTTTGATAGTTATTCAATGAGTGGATAAATTGAGAGGTTTATCAGTTATAAACACCATAATTCAAAAATAACAAAATGGCGTCAAAAAAAGGAGTTGCAATAACTGTAATTATTTTAATAGCAATTACAGCTGCCAGTTTCGTTTTTTGGGTGATACCACAAGATAACTCATCAACCTTAGTAGTATCAGATTATGAAAATTACCTTGACGGGATAAAGAAAATTCATCTAGTGCTACAAGAATCAATTGAAACAGAATTTCAGAGTCTATTGGATGGAAAAACTAGTCCTGAAGAATATATCGCAATAGCAGATGTAACGTCATCACAAATTACTATGCAAATTAGTGAGTTTGTTACATCAAAACCATCAGAAAAATGGCAAGAGAGTTACATCAGCTACATGGAGGCATTAAAAAAATTCAACGCATATGTAATAGAAACTAAAGTAGTAGCAAATATGATAAAAGAAGATAAAAATTATGATGAAATGATTCAAAAAATAGAATCATTAAGGTCAGAATCACAAGAATTAATCGATAAATCAGATAAATCAAGACCATAATTAGGCTCAAAACAGAAGTATAATATTTTTAAAAGTTGGAAATCGTTAAAAAGCAATTCAACAGTTAACAAAAATGAATGTCGCAAAGCTCTGATAAGATAGAAAAAGAGGTCAGTGCATCTACAGCTAGTAAATTATTAGTAATTTGCGTTGATAGAGATAACGACATAGGAGAGAAAGCAGGCATCATAACACCAGTTATTGGAAGAAATGCGTGTATTGATGCAGCACAGAGATTAGCATTAGAAGATCCAGAAGATGCCGATTCTAATTCAATGTTTGCTGCAATTAAAACATATGAAGATCTGATAAGCAAAGGATATCAAGTAGAAGTAGCAATCGTAGCAGGAATTAAAAAAAGAGGAGTACAAGCAGATGAAAAAATTCTAATCGAAATAAAAAAAATTTCAGAAGTATTTTCAGCAAATGGAGCAGTTATTGTTTCAGATGGAGAAGACGATGAAAGTGTAATTCCAGTTATTCAAAATGTATTACCGGTTATTTCTGTACAGCGAGTTGTCATGAAAGTAAGCAGAAGTGTGGAATACTCTTATGCAGTTTTTGGAAAATATCTAAAAATGTTAGCATATGACTCTAAGTATTCTAAATTTTTCTTAGGAGTACCAGGAATACTTTTGCTAATTGGAGGAGTTGCAACAATGTTTGGATATACTGCAGAAATATTTGCAGTGTTGGTGAGCATTTTAGGTGCCACGTTTTTAATCAGAGCTTTTGATGTAGATAGAGCATGGTCGAATTTAACAAAACCCACACCTATGGGCTTTATCAGGATATTTACAATGGTTGCAGGTATTTTGTTAATTTTGTCATCAATTCAAGCTGGAATTAACGCAGTTGATCCAAAATTATTAGAAGAGAAAGCAGATCTGTTTATGATATTCATTGATAAAATAATAATTGGTCAATTCATCATAGGTGCATTACCAATGTTATGGATTGGTCTTGGAGCAATTTTTGCAGGAATATTACTCAGTAATTGGATAGGAGGAATACCAAGACAGATTACAGACATCTTAAGAATTATAGTTCTTGGTGCGCTGTATCCTGTCACATCCCAATTCATCATTATTATGATGAGCTACAATGTAGATCCAATTACATTAGTACCACCGTTACTAGCAGGCCTTGCAGCTACATTGATTTCAGCCACGGTTCTCTTTAAAAAATATAGAAAACATAAACGACAAGAGATGATTTCTGATTAATATAAGAAAGAATTCATCAATAGTTTTATTTCTGAAAAACACTGATATCATCTAAGGTTAATTGACTAACAGTGGTGATCAGATATTAACAAAATAAAAGATACAGTATTCCAATTATCAGGATTATACAAAATTTATTCAAAAAGACTTGAAAATGAAATACGAGATGGAGACATTCCAAATCATCTTGCTTTAATTTTAGATGGTAATAGAAGATGGGCAAAAAGACATCTAACTATTCCAAAAACAGGTCACTGGAAGGGAGCTGATGCAGTAGAAAATCTTCTGGATTGGTGTGAAGAATTTGACATTAAAATAATTACTCTGTATGCACTTTCAGTAGAAAATCTTGATAGAGATGATGAAGAATTAAAGCATCTTTATGAATTAATTCGCATTAGATTAGAAAAATTGTACAATGATCCCAGAATTCATAAAAACAAAATGAGGGTAAAAGGAATCGGCAGAATAGAACTATTACCGGATTCAATTAAAGATGTCATAAAACGATTAGATGACGTAACAAAAAATTATGATAATCATTTTCTAAATATCGCATTAGCGTATGGAGGACAAAATGAATTAGTGGATGCTGTGAAAAAAATAGCTGAGAAGATTAAAGATGGTTCTCTCAATGTAAATGACATCAATAAAAAAGAAATTGAATCTAATTTATACACATCACACTTACCACAATCATCACCAGATATGATTTTAAGAACATCAGGAGAAAAAAGATTGAGTGGATTTCTAATGTGGCAAAGTGCGTATAGTGAATTGATTTTTATGGATATATTTTGGCCAGAATTTAGGAAAATTGATTTGATGAGAGCTATTAGAACATTTCAAGAAAGAAAAAGAAGATTGGGCAAATAATTAGGATTGAGATAAAAATGATAGAAGAAACATCTGCAGGCATAGTTTTGTTTAGAAAAGAGGATTCAAAGATACTATTTTTATTATTACATTATCCATCTGGACATTGGGATTTTGTTAAAGGTAAAATGGAGGAAGGTGAAACAACTCATCAAACAGCTGTAAGAGAAACACGAGAAGAGACAGGCATTACAGATATTGTATTTGTAGATGATTTTGAGGAATGGATCGAATATAATTTTCAGTATCAAGGAGAATTAGTTCACAAGAAAGTTGTTTTTTTCTTAGCGGAAACAAAAACAAAAGATGTGTTAATTTCACATGAACATCTTAACTACACATGGATGGATTATCAAACAGCTATAGAAAAAACAACATTTGATAATGCAAAATCAATTCTAACAAAATCTAAATCATTACTTACCAAAACTTTGTAATTGTAATTCTTTTAAAATAGATATTGGATTTTTATTATTAATTATGGTTCTACCAACAATTAGATAATCAGTACCTGCAGAGATGACTTCATTAGCACTTCCACCTTGAGTGCCTATACCCGGAGAAAAGATATCTAATTTTGTGCCTGCTTTTTTGTCGCAGTATTGAATAATTTTTGGAAAAGTTGCACCAACTACAATTCCATCAACTTTAGATTCAATAGCCCAATCTAAGAACAATTGATAGAGTTGTTGTTTTTTATCCGTCTTAATTTCTAGATCATATGATAATTTAGCTTCAGGGGCACTCATATGACATAATGTGATAACTCCTTTGTTTTCCTTATGAGAAGACTTGACTAATTGTTTTAGACTATCCAATCCCATTATTGGATTAACAATTACTGCATCAAAACCTAAATTCCAAAGATGTTCTGTTGTAACTTTATTGGTATTTCCAATATCATTTAATTTAATGTCAGCAATTGTTTGCAATCCATAGCTATGAGCTAGTTTGTTGATTTTCAAAATTTCTTTAGAACCTAAGGGCAACAATAAATGGAAATTTAATTTAATCCCACATAGATATGGATGCAATTTTTTTATGTTTTGTATAGTTTTTTTTTCTACATCAGTCACAGAGGAATCATAATCATTAGCAAGAATAATTTTACCATTCTTTTTGGAGATCTGAGAAATTCTAGTTTTGAAGGTGGCCATATTCAACTAGAGGATGTGTTTCTTTTAATTTTATAATTTTGATGTATGAATAACCATGTTCAGATGGATTATCTACAAATAAAGGATCAGCATTATTGCTAGTAGAAAATTTCAAGAATGGTTTTTCAGGATCAGAATTAAGAACCACATGACAAAAGTAAGATGTTCCCTCTTCATTAAAATTCATAAAAACCCCGACAAGCCATTTATCACCATGTGGGAATAAAAACAATGGAAATGGGATTTCTTCAAAGCCCCAAGTAAGTTTTGCAAGACTAGATAAATCTTCAAGTTCAATTGGTTGATACCTATCAACGGTTCCATTTCCAGGTTTCAATGCATCTGGAAGAGATTTTATTCTTACAATAGGAGAATATAATTTGCTTGCATCAGATGTTGAGTTTACAATGTCTGATTCTTCTTTTCCACCCTTTAATCCATAGCAAATGTAATTTCCATTTTGTTCAAACGGTGTGTAATACACAATTGGTTTTTCTTTTAGTACATCCATTTGGACTGATAAAACTTTCTGACCATTATGATCATGAAGAAATGATACACGTGGAGCACGCTCAAGTGCACACACTAATCTAGAAAACTCTAGTGTGGAAGAGACTTGAATGTAACGAGGTAATTTATCCACGATGTTTTTTTGTAGAATACTAAATTAAACTTACCCAAAAATTTTCAGGCTATTTTCTTCTATCAATTATTTCATGAATAGCAGGACCTGTTCCAATTATTGTTACAGGCGTGTTTAATTTATTTTCAATATTAATTATAAAAGATTGTGCGTCTTTAGAAAGTTCTGCAAAAGATGTTTTACCTACACAATCTGGAAATATTACATCTAATTTTGTTATAGAAATTTGAGTGGCACTATTGAGCATGATTGCACGCCTAGCTAAATCAAAATCAAAATCTGCTGCGCGTCTTTGTCTACCAGTTACAGTCCCAAATTCAGACCAACCTTTACTTTCAGCCTCTGCAAGCGAAAGTTCTTTTGCTAATGGACCAGTGCCGACACGCGTAACATATGATTTGAAGACAACAATTACTTCATCAACTTTTTTTGGTCCTAATCCTACATCAGCACAAATTCCAGACGCAGTAACATCTTTTGAGGTTACAAAAGGATATGTGCCATGCCATAAAGACAAAAATGTGCCCTGAGTTCCTTCAACTAAAACATTATGATTCAAAGAAAGTGCAGAATTTATTTCTGCAGGAACATCTACAATCAATGAAGATAACGAGTCTACGTCTTTTGCCAATTTTAAAACCCTCATGGCCCTATCTGCATTAGCAGGGCCAGTTCCAGAACCAGTACTTCCAATCTTTTCTTTTAATTCACCCTTAGAATCACGAATTAGATGGCTTTCTTCAATAATTCCACAATGTTTGTCAATAAATGAACGTCCAGTTGCATCAAATTCATTTATTTCTTTTAATAAAATATCAGGATTAATTACAACACCAGGGCCAATCATCACTTTTGCATTTTTGTTTAAAAATCCACTAGGCAACATTCTAACTTTGTATACTTTGTCACCATCTCTGATTGTATGACCAGCATTGGGACCAGCACCACCACGTACAATAATTTTTGGGTTATCCTTCATTGCCAAATATGAAATAATTTTTCCTTTTCCTTCATCTCCAAAAAAACCACCAACAACAACAGTCGAAGTCATATTTTCAAAGTTAAATTCCGTTTATTTAAGCTGAAGCATTGTTAGATGATTTAATATTGAATTAAAAATAGAATTGATCGTTGACAGAACCAAATTATGCAGGAAATATCATCGTAATATTAGCAAATCTACCAGATTTTCTGAGAACGCCTGTTTTGAAAAAGAGAATGGTAGAGTTTTTCTCAATGACAGAATTAGAAAAAAAAGAAATTATCAATAATGCTCTTGAAGCAGGTCCTACGATCCCATTTCCAAATTTTGCAAAACTTTTCAAAACTTGGTTAGAGATCTTAACTACATTACCTGAAGAACAACGTAATGGATTATTTTCTGGATACATAAATGAGGTATCTGAATTTCCACAAAAATTAATTGTGTTTAACTTAGATGGAATATTAGAAATTTTTCTAACACTTGACGAAGAAAAAAGAGAAATTCTTTCGCAAACAATTAAAAAAATAATCAAACAACTAGATACAGAGAAAAAGAGAAAGATAATGTTAGTAATACCAGATAATGCAAAAAAGTATTTGAAATTTTAGGTTCCTGGAAGTTTATCTGGTTTTCTATTGTCTTCATTAGTATAGTCTACTATTTCGCCTTCAGGGGTAAGTACACCTGCAAAGATTTTTTCATGTTTTTTCAATAGTTTTCTATGATCTGGCATAGACATGTCAAGTCTCATTTCATTCATTACCATTACTCGATATTCTTTCCATTCAGCCCAACACTTGTTACAAACTGGATATTTCTCAGCAACAACATCAAGCACTTCATTATCAGATATAGGGTTCTTACATTTTGTACAGGTTTTACTCATAGTGAATAACAAAAAAGAACTCCTTTTATCTTTTATTAAATGTAAATTACAGAATATTTAGATTCAATCGTATTCTTTTGCGTTCAATTTTGATTCTAATTGGTAAAGCTTTTCGATTCTTTTGTATGTCAAAGGATGTGTTCGGAAGAATTCTCCAAATTTATTGAAACTACTTTTTCGCTCCCAATCCATAGCCTTTTTCACTTCTTCTTCAGAAATATGTTGATCTTGATAGTATGATGAAAATTTAGACACTTCATAACTTGAGGATACTGGATCAACTGCATAAAATGAACGCAATGATGAATTTTTTATTTCTTGTTTTTGCAAACTAAGACCATAAGTAATTTTAGCTAAAGCATTTGCAAGAATGGATGGTTTTACTTGATGGCCAGCAAAATCATCTGCATAAAATTCTCTGAGTCGTGAGAAATACAAAACGAGAAGGTTTGAAATAAAATAAACTACAAAAGCTCCAATTCCAATCAAGACTGTTCCACCTCCTTGATTTTTTGAACGATTACCAAGAAATGTGGACATTGCTATAAGATATGCAATGGTTGGAATTACAGATATTACAGTCATCACAACCATGTCATTGTGTTTTATGTGAGCAATTTCATGAGCAATTACACCTTTTACTTCATCACGAGTTAATGTTTTGAGTAAACCACGTGTTAATGTCATAGTTGCAGATTTGTTGGTCCTACCAAACACAAAGGCGTTTGGCATACCTGTATTTGCTATAGTAATTTTTGGAATCTTGGTGTGATTTTTTAGACATATTTCATGAACCGTTTCTTCAATCCATGGAAATTCTTCTCTGTTTAACGGTTGCATGTTAGTACTCCACCTTACTATGACAGGTCCTATTGCCCATTGAAATAACCCCATAGCTATTCCTATGCCTACTATTGCATACATTCCAATATTGAGATAAAGTCCTAAAGCGGCAAGTAATGCAAAAAGTAAGCCAAAAACCAAAATCAATGT
>JBHIUL010000001.1:29332-41205 GCA_042138315.1 Nitrosarchaeum sp. | reverse complement strand
AAATTTATTGCACATAATGAAACAACATATTCAGATATTCTTGGAGATTATACAGGTAGCACTGAAGGTCAAGCTGCTGGTTCATTAGATGAATGGGATTAACAACATAGTAAAATCATTCAGCAGATTATAATAATTAGATTGATGAATAATTAAACATCGTTGGAATTTCTCTTAGAAAACATACTAAATTTGGTTGGGTTTTTGGTAGGACTCGCAATAGGCATAATGGCATTAATTGGATTTAGAAATACAGGTAGTCCAACATTATTTAGATTAACAATTGCATTTTTTTCAATTAGTATTGGATTTTTTGTGATATGGACAGGATACATTGTAGAAGATTTTGTAATGAAATCAGGCAACATAGAAAGATGGATTCAAACTTTAGGGATAGTCATTCAAACAGTAGGATATTTTTTTATAGCATTTTCACACAGTATAAAATCATTTTTTCCAAGATCACGATACTTTAGAGCAGTTGGAATTTTTCCATTATTCTTAGTATCCTCTGTACAAATAGAACATATCTTTAGATCTGTTTCATTTATTTTATTAGCATATGGAGCAATTGAAACAATGTTATCATATATTGAAAATAAAAACAAAGGAGCTATATCAGTAGCAGTCGGTTTGGCATTACTGGCTCTTGGGGAATTTTTAGGTTGGTACTCATTTGTGTTCCCAGAATCAATATTGTATTCAGTTTCCATGACTATCAAAATTGGAGGCTTGATTGCATTATTCATTCCAGTAAGTAAAATCCCATTAACTAAAATAAAATTTGATAAAAATTTTGAGGAATAAGCATTTAGGCTCAAATTAATCATAAAATCAAAAATTGTCAAATTCTTTTATCTTTTTAGTACAATGCCAATTATCAAGTCATTCTCATAGAAATTAGGAGATTCAAGTATGAAGGTAACATGGTTGAATATAGAACACATATGAAAATTATTGGAGACATATTATCGACTACACGTGATGATCTCCAAGATGAAGATGGGGCAACTGTAACTTATCTTATTAGAAAAGCAAATGTTTCTCATTCCAGAATTTCTAGAATTTTAAAAACACTAGTATCTCAAGGTTTGTTGGAACAAGTAGACACACAAGGTTCAAACAAATATAAAATTAGTCAATCTGGCCGAGAATTTCTTCAGGCATATTATACATTTACATCATTTGCAGATAACTTTGGTTTAGCAATCTAGTCTTCTACTTCAAATTCATCTAAATCATCATCAAAATCATCTTGGAAATCAGTATCCTCATACTCAGTTGATGGGTCAGACATCTCGTTATCAGAAATTAATATTAGTTAAAAAACTTATTCCAATGTAAACAAGTAATTAATTAAAAATGTAAGCAGAATAATTAAAAGTGAAAAGTTGTAGAGAAGGAGTTTTAACACTAAAGGAGATCTAAAAAATACTTTGAATCTAATAATTACATGTGCCAGACATCTAGAGTCAGAAACAAGACAAGAATTGACAGGTATTTTAGAAAAACTAGGAGATGCAGAATCTAGAATAACTATTACAAATATGTCTGGAATTTTAACAGCTGAAACAAAATTAGAATCAATTGAAGTTGTAAGAAAAATTAAAGAAATGTTGCTAGAAGAGCCTTGGTGTATCAGATATTGTCTTAGGATAATTCCTATTCAAAAAATTACAGATACAAAAATAGAAAGTATTGAAGAGGGAGTTTTAGATTTAATCAAATTGATCACTAATGAAGAATCATATCGAATATCAATTGAGAAAAGAAATTCTAGTATTTCAAGTCAAGAAATAATTTCCAGAATAGCAAAAAAAATTGAAAATAAGGTATCGTTAGAATTTCCTGATAAAATTATATTAATTGAAATATTAGGAAGTAAAACAGGTATCGCAATTGTTAAAAAAGTAGATATTTTGAGTGTAGAAAAAACAAAGAGAAGTTTATCAGAATAAAATTGCAGCTTTTTCTATCAATATATCTTCAAGAGGGTTTTTGGATAAAACTACATCAAGCTGTTTGTTAGTTATTTTGAAGTGTTTTTTTACAAATGAGTTTTTATTTTTAGAAAACATTGAAACAGATATAGAATTCAATTCTTTGTAAAGTGCATCTAGTGATTTTTTATTACCAAGAGCAATAATCATAAAATTTTGTTTTGGTTTTATTCCAACAGAATTAATTGCAAACGAAATTTGAGATGAGATTGCAAAACGCATTAAAATATCCATCTCAAATTTATTTGAAAGTAGCATATTATTTCTATCAGAAGAGATAGATAAAGTGATGATTTTTTTTAAGTGATAATTATTTAAAATAAAATTACTAGATATTGCCTGAAGTTTAATTTTTGGAAATTGTGTTCGAAGTTTATCAATATATGTAACATCAATTTTTGGTTGACCTTGAATTTCAATAACTTGAATTAATTTGTTAGATATATTGAAAATTAATCTTTTAGGTGAACCACCATGAATAATAGGAATAATGCTAACTATATCGTCATTTTTTATGTTAGTCATTTTTCCTTCCATGGCAGAAGAATCAACGCCGTTAATTGCTATCAAAATATTTTCAATATCTAAATCAGGTGTAGTAGTAGGCTTGAGTTCCAAAAGCAAAGTAAGTAAATCCTGAATAGAGATATCAGATTTATCAATTTGTAGGTGATCAGTAAAAAAAGATTTTTTTGCTCCACCTACAAGTTTAATTGTTATCATACACTTAACATCAAAAACGATAAGATTAATTTTTTGTTTTGCTACAAAAGTTATTTTTCTGCATCTTCATTTGTTTCTGATTCAGAAGATAGTTCAATGACTTGTTCTTCAGATATGTCTTCATTTTCAGAAATTTTTTCTTGTAATGTGTGATTTTCAATTTTAGAGGACTCTATTTGGGATTGTTTAGCTTTTTCTTCACGAACTTCTTTTTTAATGAATTTAGTGATATAGCCTGCAATTTCATTTTTTAGTCCTTTTGAACGAATTATAGCTATTTGATCTAATACTTTCTTATTATCAGCAAAATCTTCTCCAAATTTTGGCTTGTGTTCATGAAGCACTTCATAAGAAAGGCGCTTAATTCTATCCATTCCTCGTGTAACGAACTAGGGTTTTTTATACCTATATTCCAAGGAATGCTTTTGAATTTTCTTCTAATAACAAAGCCGTTTCATCATAAGATTTGCCAAGTATTTTAGATGTACAAAATACAACACTTGGAATAAAACTAATCTGGCCAGACTTCATTTCAAAACATTTTGAGAATTTTACAGGGCCGTCTGTTTCAACAAGAATTTTTGTTTCATTTGTTTTAGACAATAGGGTTTGCTTGTCATTTGCATAGATCATAACTGGTCCATATGAAACAAAAAAATCCATATCCATTGCTTTTTGTAGTTGTTTTTTACTTCCATCAAACCAATGAAGTAATGCATGTTTGGTATTATATGAAGTCATAATAGAAAATATATCATCTAGACTTTTTCGTGAATGAATTGAAACGGGTTTTTGAAATTTTTCTGCTAATGAGAGAAATGTTTCAAAAAAATGAATTTGTTTTGTATTATCTTCATCAGATTTTATATATGTAGGATCTAAGCCAATTTCTCCAATACCAGAAATATGTTGGTGGTTTTCATTAATCAAATTTACCATCATTTCTAAATTATCATGTATGCATTCTGGATGAATTCCAATAAAAGGCAGAATTAGTTTGCTAGTTTTACTAATCTCCAAAGTTTTTTGAGATGTAATATTATCCATTGAAACACAACAAGCCTTAATTTTCATATTTTCCATTCCTTTAATTGTATAATCTAAATCTCGTTGGTAAACTGGATCCGATAAATGAATATGAGAATCATATAACCAGGTCATCACTTCAATTTTCAAAATAGTCTGTATAAATCGATTCCTTGGTGAGATTTTTTCACTCACAATCTTTTATCGGAAAAAAGAAAAAGGAAAGCAATGAAATCATCAGAATTAGGTATTTCGGCAATGTATAGAATTTTAAAAAAAGCAGGTGCTGAGAGAGTCAGCGATGAATCAGCAGAAGAACTACGAGGAATAATTGAAGAATTGGCCAACAATATTGCAAAAAGTGCAGTAGATATGGCATCACATGCAGGAAGAAAAACAATCAAAGCAGAAGATATCAAACTAGCTTCAAAACCATTTATTTAATTTTGATCTAAAGAGTTTAATTGTTCATTTCATATTTTTCAAAACGGTACTCTGGCAGAACGGTTATGCGTGAGCCTGCAAAGCTTATACAAGGGGGTTCGACTCCCTCGGGTACCTTTTAATATTTTAAGACAATTCAACAACAACTTGGCCTTTCATCCAAGGATGTAATGTACAAAAATAATCATAAGTCCCGATATTTTCAAAAACAAATGTAAAAGATTCTTCAGGGTCTAAATATGCACTGTCAAAAAGTCCATCAGGTGCACCATAATAACCAGATGTTACACTGTGAAACGCAGCATCTTGATTTATCCAAGTAACAGTATTGCCTTGTTTTATGACAAATTTGGATGGAATATAACAAGAATCAGTTTGCTCACAACCAGGCCGTGAAACTTTTGTTGGCATTATAACATCACCTTTAGGAGGTATTTTTGTATCTTCAATATCTTGAATAGAAGTAGTGGTTTGTGATGAAATAGTAATTGCTAGAGCTATTCCTACGATCATTATGACGATTGAGCCAATTGTTATTCTTTTTTTCCACAAATTTCATCACATATAGTACTGAGTTATTATGTAATTACCAAATTCTCTAAATATATAACATATTAGAAAAACCACTTGGCTCAAAATGGGAATGGTTTATTGGAGTATATACCAGGTTCGCATGTTCTGTTAACCCAAAAAAATTCTAGCTTGCCTTTAGAAGGATTTTCAGAAAATGTGAGATGGAGCATACAAGAATATGCAGAGAATTCAAAAAGCGAAGTAGAAAAAGGCAATAATTTTCTCCAGTGGGTCCTTACACGAGTTTTTGAGGCTACAGAAGATGATGCAGCAGATGCAATTGTTGATGGAGCAAATGACCTTGGCATTGATGCATACCTGCCAGTTGATTTTTCAGATAACACTATACGTCTATTTCAATCAAAATATGGGACATCTCATTCATTTGAAGCAATTGCAAAATTCAAAGAAGATGCAAAACGTTTACTTGGAAAAGATGTATCAAAAATGAGACCAGAGCTAGCACAGTTGGTTACAAAAATCAAAGAAAAAAATCTAAAAATAAAATGTTGTTATGTGACAGATCAAAAAGTAGAATATCAAGACGATTTAATTGAAATAATCGACATTGAAAAGATCATTCAAAAATTATGGGAGCGGATAAAAAAACCTGCTGCGGGAAAGAGATCATCAATAAAACTAGAAAGAATGCTAAGACATGATAATACAATTCTTGGAATTCTAAAATTAAGGGAATTAACAGAATTTGTTAGTAAGAATAGAGATTATGTTTTTGAATCAAACATAAGACAATGGATGCAATTTAAAACTACTGTAAACAAAGGATTAAGAGAAACACTTCAAAGTAATCCAGGAAAATTTTTCTATTACAACAACGGCATTACAATTGTAGTAAGCGATTTTGAAGAATTAGGGGACAATATGATTGAACTTCATGCACCGCAAATTGTTAATGGTGCACAAACATCTAATTCAATTCTTGATCATTCAAAACGAACTAAAAATATGGATGGATCAATGACAGTGACAATAATTAAAGCAGATGATGAACAAGAACAAAATAATATTACAAAATATAGAAATTCACAAAATTCTGTAAGAGGAAAAGATCTTGTTTCACTAATGGATTTTCATAAATCTATTAAATCACAATTAAAAAATTGTGGGTATTTTTATGAGATTCAAGCAGGATCATTTGATACAAAATCAAAATCAAAGCAATCAGAATACGAAGGAGACTCGTTATACAACGAATATCTTCCAGATAATCATAAAAAAGTAATTGTGGCAAAGGATGCAATTCAAGCTCTAGTAGCTGGAATAGAACAAAGACCTACAGAAGCATATAGTTCTCCAGCTCAATTCCTTCCAAGAGGAAGTAAATACGACGATGTATTCAATGACAATTTAAAAGACGATTACAGAATTTTGTTATATCCATATTTAGTCAAAGAGTATGCAAAAAAGACATTAAAATATGGAAAACAGGGAGGTCATAAAACAAAAAGATATGCAACTTTATTTTATGTTGGAGTTTATTTTAGAATTTTACATAAAAAAATTCTAGAAACTAGAGGGGATTTTAAAACCGATGTAAGAAAAATGGAGCCAATATTTCGTAGTTTTAAATTAAATTCAAGAATTTTAAAAATTGCAGATATTGTAGTGACTAAATTTTTAGAAGATACCGTGGTTGATGATGAGATAGAATTAGCAAATACAAAACATAATTTTTTCTCACAGCATGTTTGGAATGATTCAATGCTTAGAGTAGTAGATAAAAAAATAAGGCAAGAAGAAGAAGAAATTCTAGTTTTGAAAAAACTTGCAAATAACTTGTTTTAGGTTTTAAAATAGGTAGTAGTCTAACCAAGTAAAAATTTGCAGGAGGTTTACATTGGTCAGACTGTCTACCTAGAATTCATATAAACAGGTATTATTTAACATGATTTTTCAGATATCCCTAAATCCAGAATCTTTTTTATATAGAGCAAAGAGAGCAAAATAGATTTGGGATCTAAAGAAAAATGTACAATTTGCAATAACAAAATAACTTTGCGTTATAATCCAATGGAAGAATGGGGAATCAAAGGCCCATTATGTGGAGATTGTTATTCAAAAAAGATAGACAAACATTATCCAGGGGATCACATTAGAGTAAATAAAGAAAAGTAAAATCAATCAGATTTTGAATATTTATTAACATAAAGACAATTCCATGCAAGCGGATCTTCTTTTACATTCTTCTCTTCAAGAAATACAATATCAGTGATTGTTTTTTTTCTTTTTAGTAGTGTTACTTGAAAGCTAGAAAATTTTTTGCAATTGCATTCATTGTATAAGCACACATCATCATCACCTTCATCATGATCCTCAGCTGCATGTCCACAATTACATAACGCATCATTTTTTACATCTTTTCTAGATTTTTCTGTATAAACACCTAATCGCAAATATGCTTCACCGTCATGACCTTTCTTGAATCGTTCATAATGTTCTGATTTTTGTAGAACTTTAAAAAAGGAAAAATTAGATTCTGGGCGTTGAGAATCAGAACCAATTATGATCCAATATTCATCCCCGATCTCAACAAATCTGATCTTAATTGATGGATCAAGCCACCAGTGTATAGTATCATGCCAAACTGCTGAAGCCTCTTTTCTATCAACAAATAAAGGCACAATATTCATTCTAAGATCATAATATCGATATGCAACTCCTACAAAATTATCAAACCAAGGGATAGGAGATTGTGAGGACAATATAACAAAAATCAGGTTAGAGTGTATTTATCTGATCTGAATTGCAGTAATACCCTTATATCTTGGATTTATACTAAATAGCGTATGGTTTCCTATAGAACAAGCATGCAGATTGTTGCAGATCTTTTAACTGCTACTGAACAGTCAGGTCAGCAGGGTATCAAAACAACATCATTGTTAACAAAGGCTAACCTATCACATTCCAGATTATCAAAGTTTTTGGAAAATTTAACAGGTTCTGGATTAATCAACAAAATAGAGTATGATAATAAAAATACATTTGTAATAACTGAGAAAGGAAGACAGTATTTGCAATCATATGTAAAATTTTCAAGCATTGCCGAATCTTTTGGTTTAGAATTATAAAATCTATTTTTTAGATCTTCTTTTGACCTTATCTTGTTGTCGTTGTTTTCTTTCTTTATATGAGCTATAAAGAACAATTGCAGAAATACCAGCTATAGAGGCATAAAACAGTGGAATAAAGGGTTGGTCACGGATTTCGCCGGTAGTTGGAGATACAAATGCTATAGGAATTGTAACAATAAGAAATATCAAAACCACAAGAAGATATTTGTCCACAACTTATAGAATGGGCAAAACCATATATCTTTTTGATTTAATCGTGAAGCAATAGAAAAATAATGATTAAGATGCTAGAATTGATCGGGTTTGCACTGATTGGCGGTACAGTGTATTCTTATTTAGGAATGATAGGACATGAGTTACGTTGGCCTGTATTTTTTGGTTGTGCCGGTGGAGCACTTGCAATAATAATTTACCGAAAAAAGATACGACAAAAAGAAAATAATGCAGTTTAGAAATATTCAAATTTAAAATTGTATACGATGTTGATCAGTAATTGATCAACCGACAGATCTATAAAGGAGAATTCGATGTAATTATGAGGGGAATGGCAAACGAAATGAAACAATGGTGGAAAGGTTTAGGGGAAGAATTAGAAGTAGATATCGAAACATTTGACGATTAAAAATATTTAGAAAAAATTAAACAATTTTAAAAATTATTATAAAATAAGCCTCGGGTGGGCTCCGACCCCACGACCTAACGCTTACGAGGCGTTCGCTCTACCAGGCTGAGCTACCAAGGCACTTTTCGGTGATGCCATCAGAGTTAATAAAAAGCCTTTCCGATTTGGATCAAATGAAAAAAACAATTTCTGGAATCAGAGGCATATTTGGTGATGACTTTAATCTAAAAGACACATTACAATTTTGTAATAATTTTTCAACTTTGATTAAATCAAAAAAATGTGTAATAGGCAAAGACACAAGACCATCAGGGACAATGATTAAAGAAACAGCATCTGCGGCATTGATGAAAAATGGAATAGACATATACAATTTAGAAATGGTACCAACGCCAGTAGTTTTTCGTGAATCAAGAAAATATGGTGCAGGATTAGTAATTACTTCCTCGCATAATCCACTGGAATGGAATGGTATGAAGTTTATCATAAATGGAAGAGGAATTAATGAAAAAGAATTACCATTTATCATTGAAGAACAAGAAGTTTTAAAATCAAAAATCGGAACAGAGGAGCAAATCACATCATCGTATCTAACAGATGCAAAGGAACTCATAGGAAATGTAGAAAATCAGCCAGAAATCACGGTAGATATTGGTGGAGGAGCTGCAAAAGAATTTGCCCCAAATTTGCTAAGACAGATAGGATGTAAAGTAAAAGTAATCAACGAAAATACAAATAATTGTAATAGAGGTCCAGATCCAACTGCAGATAATTTATCAGATCTAATTTCTTCAACAACAAAAAATGGGATTGGATTTGCTTTTGATTTAGACGGAGATCGTCTAGTTGTTGTCAGAAAAGGTAAAAAACAAACTCCAGATGTGACATTAGGTTTGGGTGTTGCAAAATCACTAGAATTAGGATACAAGAAATTTGTATTAAGTATCGATACGAGTGTTTCAGTTGAAAAATTCATCAAAGAAAAAGGTGGGAGTGTTCAAAGATCAAAAGTGGGAGAAGCTAATGTAATAGATCTAATGTTGGAAACAAATGCTCAAGCAGGAGGGGAAGGAAGTAGTGGTGGTTTTATTTTACCAGAATTTAATTATTGTAGAGAAGGAATTCTAACAAGTGGACTCATAGCTTCAATGTTAGGAAATTCAAAGTTTAATGAAGTATTAGATTTTATGGAAAGTTATGAACAATTAAGAGATAAAATTAAAGTTGACTCTAGTTATCATGACAAAATCATAAAAGAAGTCTCAAGTAAATTTTCAAAAGAGTATTCCGAAGTCATCACACAAGATGGAGTAAAAGGAATAATAGATGAAGATAGTTGGGTTTTGATTAGAAAATCAAATACAGAGGACATCATAAGAGTTTCAGCAGAATCAAACAATGTAGATAAATGTAAGAAAATTGTGAAAAACACATTAGAATTAGTGAATCAATGTTATGACAATATTAGATGAATCAACAATAATCAAAATCTTTCAAAAGAGATTTGGAAATAAAAAATTCATTTCAGAAGATGTTGAAGTTTTCAAAATAGGTAAAACAAAAATCGTGACAAAAGTAGACACATTTGTTCAGAGCACAGACATGCCTCTAAAAATGAAACTTGGCGACGCTGCAAGAAAGAGTATCATAGCGTGCATTAGTGATTTTGCTGCAAAAGGAGTCAAGCCTCAATATGGAATAATTTCACTAAATTTACCAAAAATGATCTCTCAGACAAAAATTAATGAGATATCAAAGGGATTTAGCCGGGCAGTTAAGGAATTTAACATTAGAATTTTGGGGGGCGATACAAATGAAGGAAAAGAAATTGTAATCAACGTATCAATATTTGGAACAACAGATAGCATAGTTAAAAGAAAAGGAGCAAAGGAAGGAGACATAATATTTGTGACAGGTCCATTTGGGTACACAGCACTAGGATTAGAGGCATTACTTGGAAATATAAAAGAAAATAACAGTTTTGTTAAAAAAGCAATCAAAGTATTCACAAGTCCAAATCCAAAATTAGATTTTGGCATAAAAAATAAAAAATATTTTACATCATCAATGGATTCTAGTGATGGTCTTTCAACTACATTAAATGAAATGGCAAATCAAAGTAAATGCAAATTTGTTATAAACAACATTCCAACTGGGAAAGATTTATTGGAATTTACTAAATCGCATAAGAAAGATCCAAATGATCTAGTATTTCACGGTGGGGAAGAGTATGAATTTGTATTTACAATCTCAAAGAAAGATAAATCAAAGATTGAAAAAAATGCATCATTATTAAAAACACCAATAATTGAAATAGGTTATGTAACTAAAGGCAAAGGAGTGTTTCTGGAAAAACTAGGAGAGATCATAGCACTGCAGGATTTAGGATGGCATCATTTTAGAAAATAAACTATTCACCAGAATAAACACTTCTATCAACTTTGTTAATTATATTAAAAATAGTATCTGCAGGCAATCTAGATACACAATCATTAATCCACATTTCATCAAGATACATCAATCTGTTCATATCAGATGTAGGTATTTGATCTGGTTGGGAATCAGGATATAGAACATGGATTCGATATCCCTCATTAGCAATTTTTTCACATTTTTCTTCTAATGGGGTTAATGGGGATGTAGTGTTGGGAGTTAGAAACTCAAATGCCAATGAACCCAATAATGCAGATAAAATTACAACCCCTATTGCAAGCCAAAGAATAGTTCCCATACAAAATCAAAAGGAATACTGTATTTGAGTGATAATGAATATCAACAAAATAAGGCCAATTTGAAAAATCAATGTTTTTTAAACCCTTTAAGATGTGAGTAAACATTGTCAGAAATTGAAGCTGAGATCGAGGTAGAATCCCCAGAAGTAGAAGAACAAGAAGAGGTTCAAACCAAATCCAGACCAGAAACAAAGACAGATGGACCTGAAAAATGGGGAATTGCTCATATTTACAGTAGTTATAACAATACAATTATTCACATGACTGATCTAACAGGTGGAGAAACAATTTCCATTAGTTCAGGTGGAGTTCATGTTAATGCAGATAGATACGAATCATCTCCTTTTGCTGCAATGAAAGCCGCAAATGCAGTAGTAGAAGTTGCACACACAAAAGGATTCACAGGATTTCACATTAGAGTACGAGCTGTTGGAGGAGTAGGCTCTAGAGTACCAGGTCCAGGTGCACAAGCTGCAATCAGAGCTTTGGCAAGAGGCGGATTTAAAATTGGAAGAATTGATGATGTAACACCAATTCCCCACGATACCACCAGAAAGAAAGGTGGAAAAAGAGGAAGAAGGGTCTAGTCCAACATTTTAATTCGGACGTTACAACCTTTAGCTTGAAAATAATCAGTGATGAATTGAGTAAATTTTTGAGA
>JBHIUL010000001.1:20033-29232 GCA_042138315.1 Nitrosarchaeum sp. | reverse complement strand
GATACAAATTTTCCGTCTTGTTCAACATTAATTTTAGTTTCCATCCTTATGTTAAGACCAATGGAACGAAACAACATCAATAGTTTTCCACCGTCGATTGTTTCAGTAATTTCTCCAGATGTAATTAATTCAGCCAATTTTTCTACAACGGTTGTTGTGTCGTTTGGAAATTGTGATTCTGCATTTTTTAAAACCTCTAATCCTCTAAACCCTAAATGTTCGACAAGAATTTCTCTAGGATGTTTTGTTTTTTTTGGCGGTGAGGTATTTGCAGATTGTTCGGTATTTTGTCTAGATGAAATATTTTTTTGCATTTCTGCAAGTCTTTTTGCCTTTAATCTTTCAAGTTCAGAGTCTTCGCTACTCAACCTTTTATCACACCTATAGGCACCAATTTTGCTACTTTAGTGGCTATTCCAAGATTATGAGAGACATTTACTACAGCGTCAACGTCTTTGTATGCTTGAGGAGTTTCTTCCACAACTCCATCACGTGTTAATGCCTTGATAAATATCCCTTTATCATTAAGGGATTTTCGAACATTATCTTCTGTGAAGTCTCTTCTTGCCTTTGATCTAGACATTGTTCTGCCAGCACCGTGTGCAGTAGAACCAAAGCTCAAATCCATAGAATTTTGTTTTCCAAGCAATATCCAGCTAGCAGTTCCCATAGAACCTGGAACCAAAACAGGCTGTCCAAGATCTCGGTATTTCAATGGAATTTCATCTCTATTTGCAGGAAATGCACGTGTTGCACCTTTTCTATGTACCACAAGTTTTCTTTCTTTGCCTTCAACTTTATGTTTTTCAACTTTAGCAATATTATGAGCAACGTCATAAACTAAACTCATATCAAGATCAGACTCTGTTTGATTAAAAACGCGTTCAAAAGACTTTCTTGTCCAGTGTGTAATCATTTGTCTGTTACTCCATGCAAAATTTAATGCAGAAAACATTGCTTTTCTATATGATTCACCTTCTTCAGATGTGTTTGGAACACATGCAAGTTCTCTGTCTGCTAAAGTAATATCATATTTTTCCATAGCTTGTTCAGAGATTCTCAAATAATCACTACACACTTGATGACCAAAACCACGAGAGCCACAATGAATTAAAACTGTAATAGTTCCTTCTTTGATTCCCATTCTTTTTGCTGCCTCTTCGTCATGAATTTCTGATACTTTTTGTACCTCAAGAAAATGGTTTCCAGAACCAAGACTTCCAAGCTGAGGAGCACCACGTTTTCTTGCCTTATCAGAAACTTTGTTTGGATCAGCATTTTTTATTTGTCCATTTTCTTCACAGACATCGGCGTCATGTGTTGAACCATATCCATTATCAATTGCCCAATCAACACCACGTACAAGAACTTCATCAAGTTGGGAATGACTTAATTTTACTGCACCTTTGGAACCAACACCTGATGGAATTGAACTAAAAAGATCAGTAACAAGTTCATTTAGTTTTGCTCTAACATCTTTCTCAGTTAAATTTGAACGAAGTAATCTTACACCACAGTTAATATCATAACCTACACCGCCAGGGCTAATCATTCCTTCTTCAGCATCCATAGCTGCAACACCACCTACAGGAAATCCATAGCCTTCATGACCATCTGGTAAAACTACACTATGACCCACAATTCCAGGTATGGTTGCCACGTTTTTTGCCTGCATGATGGTTCTATCTGATAACATTTTTTGGAGTAACGCTTCATCAGCATAGATCTTTACAGGAACTTTCATTCCAAGATTAGAGTCAGCCTCAATTAGATACTGATTTTCTCCAATTTTTTTAGGAGTATTAGAAGACATGATGATTGGTAAAATTTTGCCTCAAGCCAATTTAAATCATAAGTAGATTTATTTTCGATGTCCTAAGAGAGTAAACTGTGGCAATTTTACCAATAGACAGTGGACGTTATGGCACTAAAGAAATGATGGATATTTTTAGTGAACAAAAAAAAGTAAATTATCAGTTAGAAATTGAAGGAGCAGCCGCACTATCACAAAGTGAGATCGGAATCATTCCAAAAACTGTCGGTAAAACAATTCATACTGCAGCAATGTCAGGAAAAATTACTGCAAAGAGAATCAAAGAGCTAGAAGCAAAAAGTGATCACGACACAGCTGCACTAGTTGAATCACTAAGTGAAAAATGTACAAAAGATGCAAGACCATGGATTCATTACGGATTAACAAGTAATGATTTAGTTGATACTAGTAATTCTATGCAAATGAGAGATGCATTACAAATTATTGAAGCAAAGGTTGCAAAAATGGCATTACTATTATCAAAAAGAGCAGTTCAACATGGTAAAATTCCAGCAGTAGGCAGAACACACGGTCAACATGCTAGTATCATATCATTTGGATTAAAATTTGCAAATTGGGCAGCAGAGATGGCAAAGCATGTAGAAAGAATTGAAGAGATTAAGAAGCGAGTTTTGATTTGCAAAACACTAGGAGTTGTTGGGACAGGATCATTGATGGGTGCAAAATCACTTGAGGTACAAAAACAAGTTGCAAAACGATTAAACCTATTTCCAGCAGAAGTGACCACACAGATAGTTCCCAGGGAGAGATATGCAGAATATGTTTTTGAATTGGCACTCATTGGCGCAACTTTGGAAAAAATTGCAGTTGAGATTAGAAATTTACAAAGAACCGAAATTGGAGAAGTTGCTGAACAATTCAAAAAAGGCCAGATGGGCAGCAGTGCAGTTCCAGTAAAGAGAAATCCAATTAAAAGTGAAAGAGTGTCATCATTATCAAAAATATTACGTAGTCAAGTAGCAATAACTTTTGAAAATATCCCATTATGGCATGAGAGAGACCTTTCAAACTCAGCAAATGAGAGATTTGTGCTACCTACAACAGCAATTCTGATAGATGAAATGTTAGAAACCATGATCAAGATAATTTCAAATCTAATGGTAAATGAGAAAAGAATTGTAGAAAATCTATACATTACAAAGGGGCAAATATTTGCAGAGTTTGTTTTAGAGTCACTAATTAAGAAAGGGGTTCCAAGATTTGTCGCATATAGAGATGTGCAAAGAGTAGCATTTGAGGCAAACGACAAAGGAATTCAGTACATTGATGCAATCAAAAACGATAAAGCATTTACTTCAAAACTTACAAATAAAGAAATTGACGATATATTTTCTCCAGAGAAACATCTCGGAGCATCTCCAATAATTATAAGCAACGTAAACAAATCAGTACAAAAAATAGTTAAAAAATTTATTTAGATTTTAACAATGCTTTATGAATTTTAGAACCATACTGTAAAGCTTTTTTTCTTTTCGTGTAAGAAATTTCAGGAACTCCTACATGACTAGCTAGTTTACGTATAATGTGTTTTCTGAGTAGATCTTCAGAATCATGTATTTTTTCAGATGTTGGAATAGTTTTTGCATACTCAATGAATTTAGAAGATAATAGAGGTTGAACTATCTTTACTTTAAATTCAGAGGCAATTAGATTTACAGCCTTCATCATTTTGAGTTCATTGTCTAGTTTTGTATCCATAACTTTAGTAATTTGTAACTCTCCACCAGAGAAAGCTTCTCGATATGCATTATATCCACAAAATAATTCATCTATGCCATTTGCAGTAACCACAGTATCAAGGTTTAGACTGTTTGCAAGTTTGGACACATAATAAAATGCAATACAATTTTCGTTCCAAGATAAATTGTCAGTGTTTATTGTTTGATGAATCTTTGATGAAATTTCAGGAAAAGTTTTTGGATCAATTTCCAGAATATGATGAGAGTATTTTAGAAAAGCATTAACTTCTTTTGCAAACAAAATGTCATGTGATTCAGAAAATCCAATTGTCAACAATACAACATCAAAATCCATGTCTGAGCAAATTTTTGAGATTAATGTGCTGTCAACACCTCCTGAAAAGGCAATTCCAATTTTCTTTTCTTTAACAGTTTCAGAAATAGAATTTTTAATATTTCCTAAGAGTTTTTCATATATCTCATCCATATTAGATATAATTTCCAATGAAGGGTAATGAATCAATCTTTTAATTTAACATTATATCTAAAATAGTATGATGCGATTATCTCAGGCAGAAATCGAGCAGGAATTAAAAAATTTGCCGGGTTGGAAGATTGTAAATGAAAAACTGCATAAAGAATTTCAGTTTGAGAGCTTTAACCAAGCATTTGGATTCATGACTAGATCTGCCATGGAGATTGAAAAAATGAATCATCACCCAGAATGGTTTAACGTATACAACAAAATCACCATAGAATTGACAACACATGATGCAGGAGGTATCACAAAAAATGATGTCAATCTTGCTAAAATTCTAAATTCACTAGTATAGAATTTCAGTCATATTTGATACAGAATTTATATTATATCCAAAATCAGATCACTTCACATGGCTACAAGTCCCACAATTTTAGATTCAGATTTTAGATATATCGATAAAAAAGGTAATCTGCTCAAAACTAGAACCGAATTAACAGTAGCTCAAATGCTTTCATTTCTAGACCAAGAATACAAATACAATCACAAAATTACATTAAAAAACGGCAAAGAAGTAATAGTTGATTTTAAAACAGAAAAAGGCCTCATCGAAGTAATTGATAATGATGAAGACATTACAAAATACAAGAAAATCAAAGAAGACTTTCCTGAAGAAAAAGTAATGGCAATAGGCCATGCAAAATACGTTGCACAAATTAAGGAACTACAAGACATTGTATTTTATGATAAGACACCACAAACAGGATCCATATTTTTAGAAGATGCATCATTTTCATTTGATTATGCGCATATTCTTCCATTGGTAGAGAAATGTTCCATTTTACATGGACATACATCTTCTGTAATGGTTGAGCTTGTAGGACAAATGAAAGATAATCTTTTAGTAGATTTTGGAATAGCAAAAAAAATCATAAAAGAAGTTGTCACTGAATTTGATCACAAGTTTTTCATTAATAAAAAATATCTAAAAAATGAAGATGACTCTCATTATCAAATTAAATTCAATGGTCCAAAAGGAATGTTTGATATTCAAGTTCCAAAAAATACAGCGTATCTATTAGAAGGAGAAGCTACAGTAGAAAATCTTTCAAGTGAGATAATCAAACTACTTGCTCCAAAATTACCTCAAAATGTAGAAGCTGTTGGCGTTTACATTTATGAAGGATATAACAAAGGATCTCACATTATTTCAAATATTTCAAGATAGTTAAGAAATGGAACCAAAAATTGCAGAAAAAGCTTGGAACCCAGAATTAGAAAAAGAGATTTTAAAACAATGGGTTAATGAAAAAATTTATGAATTTTTTCCAAAAGAAGATAATTTCACAATAGATACACCACCTCCATATCCATCTGGCAGACCATGGCACATAGGTGCAGCAGCACATTATTCTCAAATAGATATGATAGCACGCACAGCAAGAATGGCTGGAAAAAACGTGTATTTTCCAATAGGAATTGACAGAAATGGTCTTCCTGTAGAAATCTACACAGAAAAAAAACACAACATCAGAATGCGTGAAACTGAAAGAGGTGAATTTTTAAAATTATGCAGATCTGCGTTAGACGATTTAGAAGCTGAAATGATATTAATCATGAAAAGTTTAGGAATAAGTGGAGATTTTTCAAATTATTACAGAACAGATTCAGAAGAATACAGAACATTAACTCAATCTACATTTATTGATCTTTGGAAAAAAGGACAAGTCTATCTTGCAAATAGACCAAATAATTATGATTGGGTTTCAGGTACAACTATTGCAGATGCAGAAATAACATACGAAGACTTGCCAACTAAACTAGTCTATATGAAATTTCAAATTAAGGATACAGATAAAGAAATAATCATTGCAAGTACAAGACCAGAACTTCTTTGTGCATGTAAAACCATAATTGTAAATCCAGAAGATGAAAGATATACAAAATATGTTGGAAAAAAAGTGATCGTACCAATAACTAATGCAGAAGTTGAACTAAAAACACATCACTCAGCTCATCAAGAATTTGGTTCGGGTGCAGTTATGGTTTGTAGTTATGGTGATCAAAACGATGTTGCATTATTTAGAGAGATGGAGTTAGAAGAAATTGTTGCAATTGGATTAGATGGAAGAATGACAGAAGCGGCAGGAGAGTATGCAGGTTTAAAACCAAAGCAAGCACGTGCAAAAATTATTGAAGATTTAGAAAGTAAAGGATTTGTAGAAAAAATTGAAGACATAATTCACAGAACTCCAGTATCTGAACGAAGTAAAAATCCAATTGAAATAATTCCAATGGAAGAATATTATCTAAAACAAAAAGATGCAATTGAGAAGATGAAAAAACTAGGACAAGAAATTACATTCTATCCCGCAATGCACAAACAGATCCTAATGAATTGGCTAGAATCTATCAATATCGATTGGCCAATATCAAGAAGAAGATACTATGGTACTGAAATTCCTATTTGGTACTGCAAAAATTGTTCTGAGCCACATGTTCCAGAGCCTGGAAAATATTACAAACCATGGCTAGAAAAATGCCCCATCAGTAATTGTTCAAAATGTAAAGGAGTTGAGTTTGTAGGCGAAGAAAGAACTTTTGATACATGGATGGATTCTAGTGTGTCCCCACTTTTTGTTAGTAAATACAACAAAGATCAAGAATTCTTCAACAAAGTGTATCCTACATCAATTCGCCCTCAAGCAAAAGACATTGTAAGAACATGGCTTTACTATACACTTCTAAGATGTGAGCAACTTACTGGGAAAAAACCATGGTCAGAAGCATGGATTATGGGATATGGTCTTGATGAGAAAGGAATGAAGATGAGTAAAAGCAAAGGAAATGCAATTGACCCTTTACCAGTTATCGAGCAGTTTGGAGCAGACACTTTTAGGTTTTGGAGTGCAAGTGAGATCAATCATGGGTATGATTTTCGATGTAATGAACAAAAAATTGAATCAACAAAAAAATTCCTCAGCAAATTATGGAATGTCTCCAGATTTTTGTCAAGCTTCCCAGTAATAGAGTCAGGAATTCCAACTGAGACAGACAAATGGATACTAGCTGAATTAGATAATTTAATCAAAGAATGTAAGAAAGGATATGACGAATATAATTTCTTTATTCCTGCAATTGCAATTAGAGAGTTTACTTGGAATCTTTTTGCTGCTCATTACATAGAAATGGTCAAAGCTAGAGCATATGGTATTGGTTTTTCAGATGAAGAAAGAGATGGTGCGATATACACATTGCATAAAACATTGTCAACAATTTTAAAATTATTAGCACCAATCACTCCATTTATCACCGAACATCTTTGGAAAACATTGTATTCAACAGAAAGTATTCACAAACAACAGCAAGTGATAGAAGAATCATTAGAAGATAAAAGCAAAGTAACAAAAGAAATAACAGAATTTAATTCAAAAGTATGGAATGAAAAAAAGGCAAAAAATCTTTCATTAAAAGATTCAATCAAGATAACAGTTCCAGAAAGCTTAGAGCATTTCAAAAAAGATTTGAAGTCTATGCATAACTTAGATGATAATTAAAAATTAAATAATTTAGTTTACTAGTTTTTTGATTTCTTAATTAAAGTTACAAAATATTTGTGTAAAGAAAGATCTTTTGTTAATTCAGGATGAAATGCAACGCCTATCATGTTGTCTTTTTTTACAGCAACTATTTTTTCATTAAATTTTGCTAAAACTTCTACACCAGAGCCTACGGAAGAAACAGATGGTGCTCTAATGAAAACACCATTAAATTTTGGAATATTAATAGAGTTCATAGAAATGTTAGCTTCAAATGATTCTTTTTGTCTTCCAAAAGAATTTCTCTCAAGTTCAATCTCAAGTAAATCTAAAAGAGGTTGATCTGTTTTTCCAACTACATGATCTTTTGCTGTCTTTGAAAGCATAATCATACCTGCACATATCCCCAAAACAGGCATTCCATGTTCAATTTTTTCTTTTATTTTCTTAAGAGAGCTATTTACAAGTGAAAGTTGGCCAATTGTGGTACTTTCTCCACCAGGAATTATCAAACCATCAAGTTTTGAAATCTCTTCAGATGTTTTAACACCAACAACGGTTCCTGTTATGCCTGATTCTTTTAGTGCAGTTTCAGTAGAAATAATATTTTCATGTACATCGCCTTGAATTGCTAAAACGCCTACAGTTAAACTCATGCAGAACTTCCCCTATCTTGCATTCTTAATTCTAAAGTTTTAACATCTAATCCCAACATTGATTGTCGTTCATCAATCATTTTTTGTGCTTCCTTTACTTTTTCTGATTCATTCCAAAAAGTAGTTGCCAACACAATTGCTCTTGCTCTTTCTTTAGCATCATCTGCATTAAAAATTCCAGAACCTACAAAAATTCCATCACATCCAAGAGACATTAAATATGCAGCATCAGCTGGTGTGGCAATTCCACCTGCTGCAAAATTAACAACAGGTAATCTTCCAAGTTTTGCTGTTTCTTCAACTATATCATAAGATACTTTGAATTCTCTTGCTATTCTAATTAGATCTTGATTATCACCAGAATCATAAAGTGCTTTTATTGTTCTTAATTCAT
The DNA here is from genome assembly GCA_042138315.1 of Nitrosarchaeum sp. GTDB lineage: Archaea > Thermoproteota > Nitrososphaeria > Nitrososphaerales > Nitrosopumilaceae > Nitrosarchaeum. Next base: position 20,652 of record JBHIUL010000001.1, on the reverse strand, counting down.
CATTTACTTTTTTGATATGAGTTACTGCTTCTGCAACATTTCCTGTACCAGGTTCACCTTTAGTTCTAATCATTGCAGCTCCTTCTTCAATTCTACGTAATGCTTCTGACAGTGATCTTGCTCCATTAACAAATGGAGTTGTAAAATCCCATTTCCAAATGTGATGATGTTCATCAGCAGGTGTTAAAACTTCTGATTCATCAATCATATCCACATTAGTTTCATCAAGAACTTTTGCTTCGTAGACATGACCAATTCTACATTTTGCCATTACAGGTATTGTTACAGAATCCATAATGTCTTCAATAATTCGAATACTTGCAGTTCGTGCAACCCCACCTGCTTTTCTTACATCAGATGGAAGTTTATCTAAAACCATAACAGATACAGCTCCTGCTTCTTCTGCAATTTGTGCTTGTTCTACAGTAGTAACATCCATCACTACACCATTTTTTAGCATGTGAGCAAAACCACGTTTCAAGGTGGATGTTCCACGTAAAACACTACCAGAATTAGATTCATCTTTAATGATTCCTTTGGCATCAATTCGTTCACCAGAAAGTGGAAGCATGTTCAGAGTTTTATGAGAGGTTATTTGTACCTATTCACGAATTTGCTC
>JBHIUL010000001.1:9650-19933 GCA_042138315.1 Nitrosarchaeum sp. | reverse complement strand
ATCAGGTTTTGGATAACCATCTTCAGTTACAGAATATCTTATGTCTCCATTATTTTTTATAGATAAAATTTCAATTTTTTCTGCTCCAGTTCTTTCTGTTACACCAAAAGATATTTTCTTTAATTGGTATTTTGCATATTCAATTTCAATTACATCATTTGGATTAGATGCAGAAAATGGAATGTCAGATTTTGTGATTAATGGAATTGCAATTAAGATTGCAATGATAGCAGGAATTGTTGCAATTATTAAGACAATTGGTTTTACCATGATATACCTTGATGATCATAAATCAAGATTAATCGCAAATAAATCTTGGTTAAAATAACTTAAAATTCTAGTCTGTTTCATTCTTGTTCGTGGGGTCGTAGCCTAGCCTGGTAGGGCGACAGTGTATACGATAGATCACCGCTAAGGGCTCCAAAGGTAAACTAAGCTAAACTGACTCACGGATGATGTAAGTTTGGAGCTGTAGTGACCCGTAGGTCGCCGGTTCAACTCCGGTCGGCCCCACGTTAGATATTATTTATTTCTCAAAACATTTAGTGCAGAACCAGCTTTGAACCACTCTATTTGAGATTTATTATAAGAATGATTAAGAGAGATTTCTTCTTTTTTTCCATCATTATGTGTAATTATACATTTGACTGGTTTTTGTGGTTCTAGATTGTTTAATCCAACAAGACTAATTTTGTCATCTTCTTGAATTTTATTGTAATCGTCAGGATTACTAAAAGTCAATGCAAGTATTCCTTGTTTTTTCAAATTTGTTTCATGTATTCTGGCAAGACTTTTTGTAATAACAGCAGCACATCCTAAATATCTAGGAGACATTGCAGCATGTTCCCTACTGCTTCCTTCACCATAATTATTATCACCAATGATTACCCACCTCATTCCTTTTTCTTTATACTGTCTTGCAATTTTTGAGAAAGACTCTAGTTGACCGTTTAAGAGATTTTTTCCTTTGCCAATTTCATCGTTAAATGCATTAACAGCACCCAAGAGCATGTTATCACTAAGATTGTCAAGATGACCTCGAAGTGAAAGCCAGGCACCAGCAGGAGAAATATGATCTGTAGTACATTTTCCTTTTGCTTTAACCATTATCGGAATATTTTCAAAATCTTTTCCATCCCATACAGAAAATGGTTCTAAACGTTGAAGTCGTTTACTGTTAGGATCAATTATGACTTCAAGATTGCTTGAATCATCAGGAGGTGAAACAAAAATTCCCTTAGGCACCATAAATCCATTTTCAGGTACTTCTGGGGCAGGTTTTGGGGGTTCAAGTTTGAATTTTGTTCCATCAGCAGCTGTCAATTCGTCTTTTAGAGGATTAAATGACAATCTACCTCCTAAAGCAAGTGCAATAATCATTTCAGGACTACCAATGAAATTCAAAGTATTTCTACGACCATCATTACGACCTGGAAAATTTCTGTTAAAAGTAGTTACAATGGTATTTTTTTCATCATTTTTTAATTCAGGTCTATCCCATTGACCAATGCAAGGACCACATGCATTTGCCAACACAGTAGCTCCAATTTCTTTTAATGAATCCATTTGTCCATCTCTTTCAATAGTACTTCGGATCTGTTCTGAACCAGGTGTAACAAGTAAAGGAATTTTTGATTTGATACCTTTTGATTTTGCTTGTTCAGCTAAACTAGCTGCTCTTGACATGTCTTCATAAGATGAATTTGTACAACTTCCAATTAATGCAACAGATATAGAATCAATGTATTGATTAGATTTTACATCGTTACTTAATTCAGATATTGATCTTGCAAGATCAGGTGTATGTGGTCCAACAATATGAGGTTCCAGTGTTGAAAGATTAATTTCAATAACTTTATCAAAGAATTTTTCCGGATTAGATTCTACTTCTGGATCTGCTACAAGTAATTCTTTATTCTGATTTGCAAGTTCAGCAATTTTTGCTCTGTTTGTAGATTTTAGATAGGTTTCCATTCTTTGATCATATGGAAATATAGAACATGTTGCACCTATTTCGGCACCCATGTTTGTAATAGTAGCTTTGCCAGTACAGCTAATTGTATTTGTTCCAGGTCCAAAATATTCAACAATTGAATTTGTTCCTCCAGAAACTGTCAACTCTTCAGCTACTTTGAGTATGATATCTTTTGGGGCAGTCCATCCATTTAGTTTTCCAGTTAGTTTCACACCGATTCTTTTAGGATAAAGTAATTCCCAAGGCATTCCAGCCATAGTTTCTGCTGCATCTAACCCACCTACACCAATAGCTATCATTCCCAAACCACCTGCATTTGGAGTATGAGAATCTGTACCTATCATCAATCCTCCTGGAAATGCATAATTTTCAAGAACAACTTGATGGATAATTCCTGCACCTGGTTTCCAAAAACCACATCCATATTTGGCAGCCGCAGATTGTAAGAATTTGAAAACTTCACTATTTTCATCAAGAGCAATTTTCATATCAGCGTCACCTTCCACTTTAGCTCGTATCAGATGATCACAGTGAACTGTTGTAGGTAAAGATGTTTGATTAAGTTCTGCCTGCATAAATTGTAACATTACCATTTGACCAGTTACATCTTGTAATGCCACTCTGTCAGGGATAAGGAAAACATAACTTTTGCCACCAACAGGGTCTTTATCTGGTACTTTGTCAAAATGTCCAGATAATATTTTTTCAGTGAGTGATAATGGTCTTTGAATTATTTTTCGATATTTTTGGATATTTTCACGTAATTTTTCATAAACTCCAATTACTAATTCAGGAGTAGTATCGATTTCCATATTATTCGATGAATTTAGCTGGAAATTAATATTTGCAATTCAAAAATTACAATAATTATTGCATAGGCATGTGAATTTCTTAACAATTATAAACCAAAAGTGTCTTTATAATTGATTGTTGGGGAGTTACAAATATTCTAAATCAGGAGGTTTAGATGGTCAATAAAGGTTTTCCAAAATTTGGAATGTCACAAGCAGGAGCATTTGTTGCTGCCCTAAAAAATTACAATTTACCTGATTTCATCCTAGTATTAATTGCAAAAGAATGCAAATCAGAACTACTGGAAAGAGGAAGAATTGATGATAGATTACAAAGTATGAATGACGATGCTTTAGAACTTTTACACAAAGTATTTGTTGGATGTGAAGAAGATAGTGCAGGAAAATATGCTCAGTACAGATTTTACGCATATGTTTCTAGCATGTATCATAAATGCGAAGTTTTAGTAAATGAAACAATTCCAGGTGCAAGTGGAACAAATCATAAAATTCCAGTGGCTGTAAAAAATAATGGAATGTATATTGCAGTTGCACATAACAAAGCAACTGGAAATCCAGTAAACAAAAAAGAAACATTACGATTCTACGAAATAGTAGATGATATCAAAAAAGGAGATCATGGAACTATGTTAAGTGATGCAATTTATGGCTCTTCAGTAGGGTTTAGAGGAGATGCATTAGTTGAGCTTGAAACATTAAGTAAGTCTAGAACAAATGATACTGAAAACAAACTTGATTTCAAAACTGCAAATTTTGAAAACAATATTTATTCAGTAACCAAATGTTGATTTCAAAATATAGGAAATTTATTTTATATCAAGTTTAGATGTATCAATTGTAAGAAACTCAGGTTTTCCATCTGTGCTTTCAAAGTTTGCTCCGTATTGTTCAAAATGTAATTGATCATAGAAATGTTTAGTCCAAACATCATGAACGGATGCAATAAATTTTTTGTTTCCAGATACACGTAAAAGCTCATGTGCCAATACATGTGAAACAGTAGTACAATTTTTTTCTGCAAGAAATAATGTGTCAGAAGGATCTTTTGGTGGTTGCCACCAAATCATACCAAAATTTTCAGCATGATAACCTTCACATGTACAATCAGTCCAAAATGGTTTAAAGTGACAAAGATAGAAATGATAAATGTGAGAGCCTCGCTGTTCATGATCTTTAAGAAGTGTGTGTGTATCTAATTTTTGAAATAAACTTCTTGGTTTTGTAATTAATACATCACATTGAATTTCAAAGTCTTTACCAAATTTCTTTTTTATCCAAATTTTGAAAAAATTTCCCATTTGTTTTACATATTCAAATTCTAGTTTACGTTTTTCTTGATCTTCTTCTTTTATAACAAAAATAAAATGTAAAATCATGGTAAGAAAAAAGAGTGTTTATGATTGGCCTTCGATACCCATGAGGGTGAGTGTAGATCGAATCTTTTCAATTTTTCTAATTTTCCAGGTAATTGTTTCTCTGAGTTTTTCAACAGTATCAGATTCAATCTTGGCCAAGATATCATATGCTCCGAAAGTCCCATGAACTTCCTTCACGCCGTCTAGACCCTTGAGTTGTTGTATAATTGACTCTTCGGAACCTAGTTCACAGTTTATTAAAACATAAGCTGTTGCCATGTATTCATTAAACAAATCGACTATATCAATAAACCGATTATGCCGAATTTAGTTTTGAGACATATCAATAATAGCATCCCAAATTTGCTTGGGTACAGGCATTACAGATAATCTAGAAATGCGGATGAGATCCCAATTTTGAAATTTTTTCTGCTTTTTCATTTCATCTAAAGTAACAGGTCGTTTTAATGATTTTTTATATTTAACATCAACTACAATGAATCTTTTATTATCTTCTTTTGGATTCGAATAAGGATCCGAAGTCAATTCCATAATTCCAACTGCCTGTCTTTCATCACCAGTATGATAAAACAAAACAAGATCACCATTTTTCATTTCTCGCATATGTTTTAATGCCAAATTATTGTGAACACCATCCCAAACTGTTGTTTTATCTTTTTTTAGAATTTCAAAATTATATCCTCGAGGACCACTTGGTTCTTGTTTTGCTAACCAGTAATTGACCAATTCAAAAATCATAGGATTGTGGGAACTTTTATGTTTTTGAAAATTTGTAAATGTTCCCCGGTTCTGACTCGCGCAAGTTCATTGGTAATTTTAGCCTAAACCTCCTTGGGTTTTCTAACCGGGGTTGCCCATATTGTAGCACACCTGGGTGAATTAGAAATCACTGGTATCAATACGATCGTCTCATCCTAATCCGTCTGTGTGCCTGCTCTTGGGCGTTTAAGTATAGATTTAGCTATCCTAAAAACCATTAATCCAAAATGCATCAAGATTACAGTAAAAATTACAAAAAAACTAGCAACAGTACACGATTAGAAAAATTTAGTCAAAGATTAATCCAGAAAGAGAAATTTCAAATCCAACTACAGGAACACGTATCTTGTAATTTTCAATTGTTTTTGAATTTATTTCCCCAATAACTCCAATCATCTTATTATTAACTAAAATTGAAGCTGTTCTCCCTTGCTCAAAAGTAGGATGAGAAAAAGTTTTTGTTTCAATTTCTAAGTTAAACCCAGTTTTTAATGCAGATTGTAAAATAGATTTAATTTCAGTAAAAGTTGCATCTTGATGTGCACTAATTCCTGCAAAACTGATTTTTTCATCAATTGGTGAACCTTTAGAAAAAACGGTCCCGGTTTCAAATAATTTTTGTGGATAAGATGTATGAATATTTTTAGAAATATTTTCCAATAACCCTGGAAGAATAGAATCACGTAGAATTGTATGTTCTTGACTCTTTGAATCCAATACTGAGATCAGGTTTGTTGATTCTCGGTTTGTCATTTCATATAGAATTTTTTTACTTGTCAAACTTGAATTTAATGCTTCAATATATCCAAGTCCTATCATTATCAAACCAAGAGATTTTAGATTTATTGATGTCGAATTGGATTGTCCTAAAGTTTGAGATGGAGATAAGATAGGCTCTAAATTTTGTATTCCGTATCCAAGTAGAACTTCTTCTACTAAATCCATTGGACCAAAAATATCAAAGCGGTATGGAGGAACACTACAAACAATATTTTTCCCTTTTAATGTAGCATCTAATCTTGATTTTTTAAGTGCAGAAATAATCTGATGAGAAGTTAGATTCAATCCAAGCATTTGATTGATTAGATCTGAATTTATTAGTATTTTTCTTGATTCTAGTTTTGGTGATGTATTTTTTGCACCAGAAATTTTTGCAGATGTTAAAGCAAACCCAGCAGTCTGAAGTATTGTTGCAACAATTGAGAGCATATCTTCTGCATCATTTTTGTTAATTCCAGTAATTTCAACAAAAAGATTTTTTGTTTTTGTTGTAACGGTTGTCACTGCGGCATTAATTATTGGTGGAAAAGATACGGTTTGATTATTTGAATCTAAAATGAGTGGAACTTGACTAGAATTACCAAGAAGATGCCCATAATCTCTGCCTACATCAGTAGTTTCAAGAATCTCAGATATTTTGAGTTCTTTGTCAGAATTTAATGGAATAAATTTATGATCTCGATTAGTAGTAGTATATGACAGTGGAAAAGAGATTTTATCTAAATCATGAATTCCAATAGAAGATTTTTTTCTCTTTCTTCCAATTCCAAAATGAAGATCTTCTTGCATTGCAATAATTTGTTTGATCATTTCATCATCGACCTTACCATTTTTTGCTATAATTCCAGTTACAAATGGTCTAATTTTTGTAACAGATGGTTTGACATTAATGGCATAACTATTTGATTTTTTGATGTTTAGTTTTATTGCTCCAGTTTTAATTCCAAATAAACCTTGTAAACCAAGTGCAATTCCTAAATCAGTAGAATAATCAGGTCTATTAGGACTGTATTCTACTCTGACTAGATCTTTGTCTTCAGATTCAATATCCAATCCAAGAAAAGGAAGAGATTCAGAAATTTCTTTTTTTGAAACTTTACCAAGTAGTTTCTGAAGTTTAGAATATGACAATTCAACTACTGGCATTTTGTCACACTCCTCAACCAACTCAAATTATTGTTATAAAATTCTCTGACATCATCCAATCCATACTTTAACATTGCAATTCTTTCAATACCACCACCCCATGCTAAAACAGGCTTAGTTATTCCAAGAGGTCTTGTCACCTCAGGTCTAAAAATACCCATACCAAATAGTTCTACCCATTTTTTCAACCTATCATTGTATACCATAGTTTGAAGAGATGGTTCTGTATAAGGGAAAAATGTTGGCCAGAATTTTATTTTTGTAATTCCAATTCGTCTATAGAATTCCCGTTGTATTCCCATTAGATCACGAAGAGTTGCATTTTTTCCAACTACAACGCCTTCAATCTGATTAAACTCTACAAGATGTTTGTAACTAACCTTTTCATTTCTAAATACTCGCCCAAGAGAAAAGAATCGAGCCTCATCAGGTTTATTTTCTGCCAGATGTTTTATTGTGACGCATGTGGTATGTGTCCTAAGAACCATTTTTCTAGCTTCATTGATATCCCAATAGTATCGCCAATTTTTTTTGTGAGATTCAGAAATTTTTTTAATTTGTTCAGGTGTTCCAATTTTTTTTGCAGAAATACCATCTAGATAAAAAGTGTCTTGTAATTCTCTTGCAGGATGATCTTGTGGGGTAAACAACGCGTCAAAATTCCAAAAGCTTGGCTGAGTCATATTGCCATTAATTTCTGTAAAGCCTAATGTAACAAAGATCTCACGTATTTCATCAATTGTATCTTTAAGAGGATGAGTTCGTGCAACATATACATCTGGTACTTTTGATTCAACATTAATCGCTCCTGATAAGTCAGAACTTATTTCAATTAATTTTGCATTAGGAGTTAATGATATTTCTTTTGTTTTAATTATATCTTCAATGATAAAATCAGGTCTTTTCATAAGACTAGATAAATCATTTATGTCAAGTTCATTTTTAGATATTTTATTTTCTCCAATTTGTTTTAGAGATTTTTCTCCTGGAAGTTCAGAAGGGTTGTTTTTTAGAAATATTTTATCATCTGCTGTATCAACCCAATTATTTTTTCTTGCTAGTCCCATAGCAGGACCAAATATAGAACCAAGTTCTTTTTGAAGATCTTGTAATTTTTTTGCTTCATTTTTTAGTAAATCAAGCAATCTTCTTTCAGGTAATCCCTTGTGAAAAGATTCTAATCCATTTTTTCCAAGAGATATGTGAATAGTTTGAGATTCATTTACAATTGCCAGGTCCTTTAGTTTAAGCCACTCTATACCTCTTCGAATTTGATCAGGTGACAGCTCAGTAGATTTTTCAAGTGCTTCAGGAGTTTGTATTGGATTCTTTTTTAATGAAGTCATAATTTTCTTTTCAATTTCATGAAAGACTTGAGACAACAGCAGAAAGACTGAAAAAGACTTTTTAAACCTTAACCTAAGTCAAAATGAATGTCAGCTGATGACTTTATTGTAACTCCTTGGCATGTTGAAGGCGATATAGATTACGAGAAACTAATCAAAAAATTCGGTACTGAAAAAATTTCATCAGATATTCTAAAAAAAATCAAAAAAATTACAGGCGAGGATCACTTTATGCTAAGAAGGGGTATTTTCTTTTCCCACAGAGAAATGAATAGAATTTTAGATGATTATGAAAAAGGCAAAAAGTTTTTCCTGTATACAGGTAGGGGGCCTTCAGGTCATACACATATTGGTCATTTAGTTCCATGGGTATTTACAAAATGGCTCCAAGACAAATTTGGTGTAAATCTATATTTTCAACTTACAGATGATGAAAAATTTTATTCAAAACAAAATCTTACTTTAGAAGATACAAGTAAATTTGCATATGAAAATGCACTAGATTTTATTGCATTAGGTTTTAAACCAAAAAATACAAAAATAATTATCAATACAAAAAACATACAGACATTATATCCGATTGCAGCACAAGTAGCGAAAAAAATTAATTTTTCAAATACAAAGGCGGTGTTTGGTTTTACAAATGAAACAAATATTGGAATGATATTTTATACAGCTCTACAATCAGCTCCATGTTTTATTGAAGATAAACCTGTTTTGATTCCTTTAGGGGTTGATCAAGATCCTCATTTTAGATTAACACGAGACATTGCTCCAAAAATTGGAAAATCAAAACCAGCTTTAATTCACAACATAATGATTCCAGGATTATCAGGTCCTGGAGGAAAAATGTCAGCTTCAGATGATAATGGAACCATTTACACGACTGATTCTCCAAATATTGTCAAAAATAAAATTAACAAACATGCATTTTCTGGTGGACAAACAGATATTGAACAACACAGAAAACTTGGTGGAAATCCAGATGTTGATGTTTCATATCAGTATCTTAGAATATTTTTTGAGCCAGATGATAACAAGCTAAAGTCAATTTATGACGATTACAAATCAGGAAAAATGCTAACTGGTGAATTAAAAGCAATTTTAATTGAAAAAATAAACAAATTCCTTGCTGAACATCAGATGAAAAGAGAAAAAGCAAAAGATCAGATTAACGAATTTCTTTTTGAGAATAAATGAAAATTAGAATTAAATGTGATGGAAAATACGAGGCACAAAAGCTATCTAGTTTACTTTTGATCAAAGACTCAAAAGAGACTTTCATTACAGCAATTTTAAACATAGTTGATAACGAAGTGGTTGTTGCATTAAAAGACAAATCAGCTCACAGCATTGTTCTAAAAGACGAAACACAGGTAGAGATGTTTGCAGATTTTATTCAATCAGTGATCGATAAAGAACACAAAATAGTATCCGCTATAGCGTTTGAACAAGATGTGGAAATCGTTAAAGAGTAAAATTAACTTAAAAATACTGTATAAAGTGCAACAATTCCAACCATTGCAATAAGACTAAGCCCTAATGCTTTAAAGTCATTATCCATGATTGATAAAATTAAATTAGCATAATTAAAGTTTTAATAAATTCTCTAAAATGATTATCACAGATTAACGAGGAAAATATCTACTTTTTTTATGTGTGGGTTTTGATTTATTTGATTCAGTTTTGGCTGGTGGTTGTCTTATTTCATTACAGTTCAAACAAAGAACTCTCAAATCTTTTCTAGCTAATTCAGGTTCAGAGATATACTTGCCCCATGAAGATGCAAAACCTCCTCTTCGTATACTATCAAATGCATCTAAATCATCTATGTGATTAAAGCCTAAGGCTCGTTCATCTTTAAATCCACAATTAGAGCATATTTTACCACCTAAAATTTCAAATAATTTTTCTTTTAATGATGAATAGAATTTTTCAGAACCATTGGAATAGAAACTTTCAGTCTTTTTTAGGAATTTTTTACTTTTAGATCTACTCGCTCTAAAGTTATCTTGATCTGATCGTGAAGGTCTATCATCTCTGGAATATCTATCTCGTGAAGGTCTATCATCTCTGGAATATCTATCTC
>JBHIUL010000001.1:0-9550 GCA_042138315.1 Nitrosarchaeum sp. | reverse complement strand
TCATCTCTGGAATATCTATCTCGTGAAGGTCTATCATCTCTGGAATATCTATCTCCAGATTCTTGTGGTTTATTTTTTCTAAAACATTCACTGCAATAAACAGGTCTGTTAAATTTTGGTTCAAATGGGATTTGACATTCATCTCCACAATCACCACATGTTACAGTGTGCATTTCGGATTTTCTATCATCTCTGGAATATCTATCTCGTGAAGGTCTATCATCTCTGGAATATCTATCTCGTGAAGGTCTATCATCTCTGGAATTTCTGTAAGATCGTGAAGGTTCATCGTTTTTACTAGAAGTTTGTTTAGATTTTGAATGTCTATCAAATTTTTTGTCAGAATATTTTGCTTTATAGAAGTCCATTTTTCTTATACATATTCAATATTGGTGGTTATAGATAGTTAGAGGTTAAATTTGTGCCTAAATTAAAAATATGAAATTAAACTAATGGTTTATCCATTTCAGTTCCCATAATTTCCTGAACTTTAAGAAAATAGAGTTTTGTAGAATATGGCATATCATCTAAATTATTATCAACTACAATCATAAAATAACGTACAGCCCTCTTTGAGATATCAAGATTAAATTTCATAGTAAGAATCGGATCTTGCTTAACTTTGATCTTGTCTTGTAACCATGGTGGTGCCATGTCAATTGTTTCTTTGATAATTTTGTCATACCAATATGCAAGTAGTTCTGGGTTTAGTCCTTCCTTTAGGTTTGTAATATCAGTATCAAATTTTTTCATCATGTGATTTATTATTGCCATGAGGCTCAATCCAAAAAGATTGTTTTATTACGATTACTCAAACATAGACAATCTTCTAGTCAATTGATGATAAGTTACCTTCTACATCTATTTCTGAATTTTTGATTCTAGTTGTAGAAATGCGATTACCATCTTGTGCCAAAACCATTGGAACTATCACAATTTCTACAGGAGATAGATTTTTTTCGGCTCGAAGTTGATTCAAAATTTTACCCTGATTTCCAGTCTCATCACTTACAACCAAGGCCTGTACATTTTCTTCTAAAACAGCAGGACCAAAATCATTGTCTAATTTACTGATTTCAAAGAAAGAGTTTGGAAAATTGGTTTTAATCGTATTTGTTAATGTTTCAAATCTTTTTTCATATTTGTTTAGAGTCTTTTTTCCTCGTTTTTCTGCCAATTCATCACTCGTTAATCCAATAATTACTTTGGATGAAATTGAAAATGCTTTGGAAAGCAATGTAATATGACCTCTATGAATAACATCAAAAGTTCCACCCATAGCAACTAGGGTAAATTCAGTCATAATAAGAAATAATGAGATATGAAAATAAATCTATTTTACCAATACCAGCACTATAGGACCTTGATCAGCGATTGGGATGTTACTTCTATCCCAAACAAATGTTTCAATAAAAAATAAACCATCTTTTTCAGGAATCCAATCTACATATGGAAATTGTTTTTCAGCCCCAGTATACTGGCCATCATATTTTCCTATAAATTCTACAAATGGTTTTTTGCCAGATTCTTTTATTTGAACATAGTAACTGTAAGGTGTTTCATTAGATGTTTGATCTGCAGAAAATTGAATCCAAGAATCACCTTGTATTCTTACTGTTGAACCTACTTTAATTTCTGAAAGTGGTGTTCCTTCTGAATCAAGCAGAGACACATTAGAAAGTGTAACTAATTTTGTTCTTGCTTCTGATTCAGGAATTTTTACATCAATAGGAGTAGAAGTAAATACATTAGATTCAGAATATACAAAAAATCCAACAGCTCTTGTTTGAATTTTTTCATTAAAACTAAAATTTGCTATTTTATTTGCCCCGACATCACCAATTTGGATAGTAGACACACCTACGATTCTTGGAGGAATAAAATTGTCATAAAAAGCAAGATGCACAGTAGCATTGGTAATTGGCGCTGCACCATTTTTTAACACACCTGAAAAATGAAGTGTGTTAGCTGAGATAATATCACTTATTTCTACAGATAGTTGTTTTGATTTTGTAGGCGTTGGATTGAATCCAGTGATAGAAACAGATACTTGAGTTATGTCAGAATTAAGAGATTTTGATTTAATCATGTATGGAGATTTTCCAAGTGGTGGGATAACTTTCAAGGTAGTTCCGCCAGCAACAACTTCCAGAGGGTCAGGACTCATGTCATCATAAAAAATCACATTTACACGCACGTTTGAAACTGAAGTAAGTTTATTGGTATTTTCAACTTCCCCTACAACTACAGTATATCCTTGATTATCTTTGTAAATGAAGGGAGCATCACTTGTAAGAACTACGGATAAAGTAGGTTTGTTATCAGTATACTCTGCAGAAAATCCAGAGGAAATTGGAAATAGCATCATAATCATAAACACACTAAGAATAATTTTTTTCATACAAATTTTATTGATTAGGGATTAATTTTGTACAACATATGATATAGTCAACAAGAAAGGTAACAACGTTTAACCTAGATTACACTAGACAGTAATAATAAAAAGTTAAAAAAGAGATGTTAATTTTATCGTCTTTTCTTCATTGCTGTAATTGCCATCCAGTAAACTAATCCTGGTGCCAATCCAACAATAAGTGGAATCCAAACTGGCCATGCATCTGCTGCGCTTGTCATAGATTAAAACGAAAACTCATCCTATTTAAATCCATCCAGAAATCTGAAATTCATAATTGATCCAAGTATAATGTAAGTGGACTGGACGGGATTTGAACCCATGACCCCCCGCGTGCAAGGCGGGTATACTACCAGGCTATACTACCAGCCCACATCATGAAGGAATAATGTGTGGATTTTAATTGTTGTCTTCTTGGCAAGAATTTTATTTGTATAAAAAAGATAACATGTCATGGTACTTTTAGAATCACAAATTAAATTGAAAACAGGTGATTTAGCACCAGAATTTCAACTCTTAGGAATTGATGATAAAAAACATACACTAAATGACTATAACAAATATCATGGAATTTTAGTTATTTTCATGTGTAATCATTGCCCATATGTTAAAGCAAAGGCAGAAGCTTTCAATGAGATATATGAAAAATATGGTGATAAAATAGCAATCATTGGAATTAACAGCAATGACTCCAAAGATTATCCTGAAGATAGTTTTGAAAACATGAAAGTAACAGCAAAAGAGAAAGGATTCAAATTTGATTATTTAGTAGATGAGACTCAAGAAATAGCTAAAAAATATGGTGCAATATGTACTCCAGACCCATTCTTATTTAATAACAAAAAACAATTAGTATTTCACGGTAGAATTGATAATGCGATGAAACCAGATGATAGAGCTACAGAAAAGACGATGATTAACAACATAAAAAAATTATTAGATGGAGAAAAAATTGCAAAAGATTTTGATCCATCAATAGGTTGTTCAATCAAATGGAAAGAAAGTTAACAATATTTTCTATAAAATCTGAATTGAATTATGGGAAATGACACTAAACCATAGTAAATAATCTCCTTAATTTTATTCTAAAATGACATTTGTTAATTAGAATAAGAAATTTTGGATTGTCTAATCATCTAAGAAAATCCAAGATAATCCCATCATATCAGATGCATTTGTATTTTGTCTTGAAACAAGTTCGAGATGAAGTTTCTCATCCTCTTTTACTGGTAAACTTTCAACCAGAATTTTTCTAGCCTCGGAGTGGCTATTTTCAACATATTGAATTTGTTGCATTATAGAAAGTATAATACGATAAAGTTATTTGACAATAGTCTCTTGTTTGTGGTATGCCTTCAGTTAAAGAACAAGGTGCGGTATATGGAAATCTTTTAGCATATAAGCAATATACACGACCTACTGCACAACGTCTTTTTGGAAAATATTCATACAGAAACCAAAAGGGTCCAAAACACCATGAAAACGTACAACGATTATTGGAGATTTTAGCAATCAACGGCAAATTAACTACATGGGGGATGGCAAAAACACATCTTTCAAATTCTTCAAACATAAGGTCCCAAGAAAAAGATTACAGACGCTTGTTAGTAGGAAGGATGGCAAGAGGAAAACATACCATGGGTTTACTTGATGTAGGATTAGTTGTAAAAGATGGAAAAAACATCCAAAAGGCCCCAGCTGATCTTTACAGATTATCACTTCATGGAATATTGTATTGTCTTGATGTGATGAACTTAACAGAAAAAGAGATTGAAAAGATGGCAGAAAAATACACTGATGTATTGCCAGAGATTTTTGGAAGATGGAAATATCTAAAATCAATGATTGGGAATGACACAGATAGATTAAGATCATTAGCAGCAGGGATGTTTATGGATAATATTCAGATTTCAAATATCACTGCTTTACCAATTTATGAATTGATGACATACATTAATGTAAAATATCAAAATAATTTTGAGCAAATAAATGAAGAAGATCTTGCGGATCAGATTTCATATTGGTTTTATACGAATCTTATGATACCATCTAAGAAATTAAATAATAACGAACCTAAACAATGGAAGAAATTACTTGACAATGATCCTAGCTTAAAAAAATGGTATTACAGATTTGTTAGTGAAGCAATATCATTTTACACAAACAGATTCAAACAAATAAAGAAGATTAAATCCTAACTATATTTCGAAATAGCATCTTCTAGATGCTCAATTGAGTAAGGTTTGGAAATAGTGGTAATTAGATTAAGACTTTGTGCTTTGAGCTGTTTTTTTTCATCTTGAGCATATGCTGTAATTAGAATAACCTTGGCATTAGAATCAAACTGCTTAATCTTAAAAAAAGCATCATACCCATCCATAACAGGCATCCTAACATCCATCAAAACCAAACTGGGGCTAATCTCTTTGTATTTCTGAACTGCATCAAGCCCATTTTGAGCAGTAACTACGTCATAACCAGTACTTTTAATCAAAAAAGCCGTATTTTCTAAAAGATCTATATCATCATCGACAATCAGAATAGTCTTTTTTGAATTCATTATCAAGTATCTCGTTTTTTCGTTAAAATCTCTTGCTAATCTGTCGTCTTTTTTGGAAGTTTAATTTTAAAGGTTACAGGATTGTTTTGAGCTGAAATGGTTCCTTTGTGTTGTTCTACAATGTTCTTGCATGATGCTAATCCCAGTCCAGTTCCTTTTTCTTTTGTTGTAAAAAGTGGCTCGAATATCTTTTCCAATATTTCTTGCGGTATTTCAGGTCCAGAATTAGATATGTCTATTTCTATATGATCATTAATTAATTTGGAACTTATAGTGATTACTCCTTTTGCATCACCAATTGCCTGAATTGAATTTAAAATAATATTGATAAAAACTATTTCTAGTTTTTTTGAATCACAAAAAAGTGTAAAATCTGAATCAAGTATTTCCAATTTTATATTGTTTGGAATTTCCAATGAATCAATTGAAGTATTGAGAATATCAGATAATTTTTTTTCTGATAAATTTAGGGGGGTGGTTCTCACAAAGTTAAGTACGTCATCAATTTGATGAGACATTCGAAATATGGCCCTATCCATTCTTTGTATTGCTTTTTCAGTTTCCGAATCCTTACTACTAACCTGTTTTTTTATTATAGCTGCAGATGTTCGTATTGTAGCAAGAGGGTTTTTCATATCATGTGCCATACTTGCTGAGAGCTGACCAATTGCTCCTAGTCGTTCATTTTTCATTTTTGTATGTGTTTCAGCTAATTTTTTTTCTGTTTCAATTAATTTTTCAAGCGATTGACCCATAGAATTAAAGGAATTACCAATCATATTGATTTCAGTAAGTTTTGAGCCTTTAAATCTCAAATTGAAATTTCCAACAGAAAATTGCTTTGCCATTTGACTCAACAAGCGTAATGGGCTGGAAATAAAATATGATAAAACAAGACCAATTACTATAGAAGATATAATTCCTAAAACAGTTATCGTAAGAAATGAGTTTTTCAGATCAACAAATTCATAATTAAAAGATGAGCTTGTTTGATCTACAATTACTATCCATCTAAAGCCTTCAAACTGCTTGTATCCAGTAGATTTTGCATATGAAATTAATTCTGGATCATCAGGGTTATTAGAAATATCCAAGGTACCAATATCCCTCATAGATTGAATTTGTTCAAAATAAGAGACAGGTTGTGATTCTTTGAAATCCCTAATTCCGTTAGAATAGATTATCTGACCTTTTTCATTTAACAACAGTATAGTTCTACTTTGAATACTAAGAATTTCAGCGTCATTGATAAATTCATGAATTAGATCATTTAATGTTAATGAAACTCCAAGAATACCAATAAAGTTTCCCTGTTCATCGTCAATTCTAAACCCTATCTTTGTAACATAACTATCATAATTTTTATCGTATTCTATATTTCCCACATAGGTTCCTTTAGATTTTACTTCCTGCAAAAATGATTCGTTGTGTAAATAATACGGTGCAAATCCACCAGCAATATTTGCCCCATAGGCATTTGTAATGTATAATTCAGATATAACATCATAACCGTATTCCAGTTTATAGAAATTAATTACATTAACTAGTTCTGACGTCAATTCAGCATTTGGAACAGATGGGACAAACGGTTGATTTTGATTTTTAAAAAATATATCTCGTTGTTCGATTATTTTTTCTACGTCTTGAATATTGGAGAATTCTTTATTAGATTTTATTAATGAATTCTGAACAACAGGTAAAGTCGTTAGATCTCTAAGATCACCAATTCGTTTATCGATATATTCATCAAGATCTTGCATCATATTAAATGCAAATCCTTCATTTCTTGAAGAAATGAATTTGTTAATTTCTTGAATAGAAATTGAAAATGTAAAATATCCATAGAGACCAAAAATTAGAAAAATTGCAAATGTACCTAAAATTAGCATCGTAGATAACTTCAATTGATTCACAACAAAATTGTGATTCAATGATTTAAACTGTTTTAAAAATGACCAAAATTAAGGCATGCCACAAATTACAAGTTAATATCTAATAATAAATCGAGTAATATTTTTCAATGAGCGGTATAGAAGAGCAAAATCAAATCCTATTTTCAAAGAGCCATATTTCCCCAGAATTGCCAGATCATATCAAATCTAAAGGTAAAAAAAATGATTTTGTCTCTTCAAACTTTCCATGTGATTTTTTGTATGCATGGAAAAACTGTGATAATCTGTCGAGTCCTATAACGTATGCAAAATATGATAGAGCTGTATAGTAAAGATCTTCATACCACAGATAACTCACAGTTTGCTCATAACAGGTACTCATTAAATTGCGGTATCTTAATTTTTTGCCAATATCATATTGGCCAAAAAATGAGTAACTGGATAATGGAACAAACGATATTTTTTACATTCGTTAATTTTGGTTTTTAATTCTATTAATGAATAGGAAATACTCAGTCATTTTACAGATACGAAATTAAACTTAAATGAGTCCTGTCAAGAGGGTTGTTTGTGGGCTCGTAGCTCAGCTTGGCTGGAGCGTTCGACTGATAAACCATTCAGAAATCGAAAGGTCATGTGTTCGAATCACATCGGGCCCATTTTAATTACTTTGAACTTTCAGAAACTGTTTGAGACCATTGAAGAATATCTTCAAATTTTTCAGTTAGTAAATCAGAATCTATTTTTGTCTTTTTTTCAACTTTACCACATAATGCTAGTCGTATTCTTTTTCCCAGTTTTTCCTTAATAGAGTTTATAGATTCTGCAAAAAAGTGTAATCCTTCTTCGGTGTTTGAAAAAACCAAAATAATCATTACACCTGATTTTTGTTTCCAGATTTTTCCCATTAGTTTTTGCAGATCAAGATCAAACAAGACATTGATTGCAGAAGACATATCACCTAAATGAAAAACATTCCATCCATCAGAATGCAACGATGCAGAAGCTGCTTCAGATAACAGGGTACTGTGGGCATCAGCTGAAATCACAATAATGTTCTTTTTTGGATTGGAGCTTATGGCGATTTGAGTTAAAATTTGAAGTGATTTAGATATGATATTTTGCAGTAATTTTTCCTCAGAATTTCCAATTTTACCATCATCATACAATTTATGAATTGAATTAATTGAGGGGATAATTACTTCGGTGATAATCTTTGGTACTGATGCTCCAGAGTTAATGCAATTTTTAACTAGTGAATAAACTTGGGCCTCATTTCCTTTTACCAAATTTTCAAGATATTGAGGTGCAACTCTAAAGTAATCATCTGGAAAAAAATATGCCTCTTGTCCTGGCTCTAAAAACCACAATGTGATATTTCCAATATTTTTTTGTCTGAGAAACCCTTCTGCAGCAAATACTTTTAGATATTTTGTCATGGTAGTTCTATTGACGCCAAGTTTTTCAGATATTTCCACTCCAGACATTCCAGTCTTAGAGTCTTCAAGAATATCAATGAGTTTCTGTCTTATTTCACCAGATTGATAACTTCGGCCCATATTGCTTCAGAGTCAAGGTATTGTATAAAGACTAATTTTATGTAGAAATGGATTTGCAGCAGTACCAAAAATGAGACTTTTTGTAATTATTTAATTAACGGATAATTTGCGATAGAAGAATTGAAAATAATTTGTCTGCATTGTGGAAAACCGTTTGAGGGTGATAATGCTAAATTCTGTTCACAGGGTTGTAGGGATTCACACATAGTGGCACTTGAAAAAAGAATAAGAGAAGCAGTTAAAGAAGATCCAAGTCATACTAGAAAATTAAGTGAAGGTTAACAAGTTACAAATAATTTCAATTTTTGAGTGTTATTAATTATCTGATTTGGACGGTTTTAATTTTCCAAGTTCATTTTTGCATTGTGGGTTGTCTTTTTGAATTCTCTCCAAGTGATCTCTAGGATCCCCATCTAATGAAATTAAATTGTGAATTAATGATGTCAGTTTTGGATTAATTTGTGGGTCATCTAGAGATTCAGGAGTTATACCCCAATTTACAAATTCAGCGTATACTTGACATTCTGTGTTTATGTTATATCGTAATGACTCACTTTGATATGAAGTTAAATCAGTGGAACCTATTATGATGACCAAAATTATCGAGGAGAGCACTACACTTGCAGTAATTCCAAATACTTTTTTGTTCACTCCATAATATTCGTAAATCCAATATTTCAATTATTCTTCAATTTTTTCAACCGAAAGTAAAGATTCTCAATCTTTGACGGTTATCAAATCTACCACAATTACTTTAGACCTCACATGAGTCTAGACGGAAAGACTCCAGCTGAAGCTTGTGGTATTAAGATAGAGGGAAATGACAAATGGAAAACATTAATCGAAAATGCTAGTAAGAGATAACTTCCCAAAAATGGGATAAATATGACTACTTCCTCTAATGATAGTTGGTCAAGGATGATGAAAAAGACCCACTGAAGAAGATACCAAAACTAGACGATGATGAATCATCAGACCGAATTTCCAAACTTGAGGATGAAATAAAAACAATAGAGAAAGATCAGAAAAGAATCATCAAAACAATCAATACAAAATCAACAATAATGATAGGAGTTGTCGTAACCATCATGATAATCATTGTGTTAATTCTTACAACCAACATTAC